>NZ_JBJODA010000015.1:0-134295 GCF_045899875.1 Clostridioides sp. GD02377 | reverse complement strand
GATTCTATGAAGCAGGAACCCTGTGACTTTAGTCATGGGAGGTTCAGAAAGAAAAAGCACTTAATTGTGATAAGGACTTAAGTAAAATAAAAAATATATTATCTCAATTAGATAAAAAATATAATATAGAAATTAATAAAAAAGAATGTTATCAAATATTATTAATATTAGAATATGTATAAATAATAAAAAAGATTACCAATAAGTATAAAAACCTATTTGGTAGTCTTTTTTAGTCTAAAATGACATTAATATTAGACACATATAAGTAAATTTAGACAAAGTATCTGAGTATTGGTAATAAGTATGATTGAAATAATCGCATTTAGAAGTGTCTAAAAAAACTGGCACAATACTTGCTTTGTATTATTTATAGATAATATAAAGAATTAAAATTTAAATCAAAAGGAGTAAATAATATGCAGGAGAAAATATTAAGAGATAAAAAGGCAAATGACCCATGGGCAAGAATGACTACAAGAAACGGATTTAGTGCAGATGAAATAATATCATCATTTCAAAAGGCTATAAGAAGAAATATGGTAGAAGAAGCATGTGAATTTGCTTATGAACTATATATATCATCACCAGAATTAGAAGATAAGTTATGGAGAAGAATACTTACAATATCAGTTGAGGATATAGGAATGGGAGACCCATCAGCTATAATAATCATAAATAATTTAAATCAAGTAAGAAAGGAATATTCATATGCAGATGGAGATAGACCTTTATTTTTCATACATGCAATAAGATATCTTTGTGCATGTGAAAAAGATAGATCAAGTGACTTATTAAAAAATATAATTATAAAAGGATTTGCAATGGGTAAAGTCCCAGAAATTATGGATGTGGCACTTGATAAACATACATATAGAGGATTAGAAATGGGAAGAGATTCATTCCACTTCTTAAATGAAGCTAGCATAGTAATACCAGAAAAAAAGGTAGATAATGATTATAAAGAAAGATACTTAAAAATATTAGAAGAATATAAGCCAGAAGAAGCTATAGATACAGCTTTTAAATTTAATCACTGGCAGTACTAAGAATTAAAGCAAGAATTAAAGTATAAAACTATAAAATAAAAGAAATTAAATATTGCAGGAGGAATTTATTATGAATATTTTATTAGTATGTGCAAATGGAGCTTCAACAGGAGTACTTGTAGAAAAAATGAAAAGTTTTTGCAGTGAGCATGTAAAGCTAAAAACAAAAACTATAAATATAGATGCAACATCATTTGAAAATTTAAAATCATATATTCAAGTTAATGATATAGATGTAGTTCTTGTAGCTCCTCAAATTAGATTTAAGGAGGAGGATGTAGTTGAAGCTTGTAAAAATTATAAAATAGTAGTTGGTGTAATAGATACTAAACATTATGGTCGTATGGATGCCCCTTCTGTTATGAAGTCGGCAATCGAGCTATATAAAAATAGATAATTAGGGAGAGGATAAACATGGAAGCACTTCAAAATAATTTGAGAAAATTTCTTCTTCCAATAGCACAAAAGATTGAAAAGCAGAGGCATCTCCAAGCTATAAAAGAAGGTATGATAAGCATCACCCCAATAATAATTGTTGGCTCTTTAAGTATGCTATTTGTAGCTCTAAATAATATGTTACCTGAAGGAAGTGTAAAAACGTTATTATCTGAGAATATGGATACATTACTTATTCCAAATAAATTTACTATGAGCTTATTATCTATATATTCAGCCTTTTTTATAGCTCAAGCATTGGCTAAAAAATATAATCTTAATCATGTGGAAATAGGTATGACAGCCGTTATAGCACAACTTGTTATATGTGGGCAAATAGTAGATGGTGCATTAGATACAAGTTATTTAGATGCTCAAGGTTTATTTGTAAGTATACTAATAGCACTTTTAGTAGTTGATATTACTAAGTTTATGAATGATAAAAATCTTGTAATTAGATTTCCAAAAGAAGTACCAAGTGTAGTAAATAAAAGTTTTAGAAATTTAACACCAATGATAGTATGTATAATGTTATTTACAGCAATAGCAGCAGTAACTAAAAATATACTAGGTCAGCCATTACCAGCTATTATAATGAATTTCTTAGCACCAGCTATAAGCAGTTTAGACAATGTTTTTGCAGTAATTATAATACTTTTTATAACTCAATTGTTATGGTTCTTTGGGCTTCATGGAGCAGCAATAACTTCAAGTATATGGATGCCAATAGCAGCTACATATATGGCAGAAAATGCGACACTAATAGCAGCTGGAGGAGACCCAAAACATGTGTTTACAATAGGGTTTTACTATGGTTTCTTACAAGTAACTGGGTCAGGAATAACTTTAGGACTAGTATATCTTATGTCGAGAAGTAAGAGTAAGAGTCTAAATAGTATGGGAAAAGTTGTGCTATTACCATCATTATTTGGGATAAATGAGCCAGTAATATTTGGAACACCAATAGTTATGAATCCATATATGTTTGTACCATTTGTATTTGGACCTGTGCTAGTTGGAGCACTTAACTTTATGGCTTTAAAATTAGGATTAGTAGGATTACCTATTGCAGAACCTCCAGGATTTTTGCCTCCAGGAGTTGCAGCTTTTTTAATGACATTAGACTGGAAGGCTATAGTATTAGTATTTGCAAGTATAATACTTATGACCTTGATATATTATCCATTCTTTAAGATAATGGAGAAAGAGGAATTAAACAAAAATGCAGAATTAGCTACGGAATTAAGTGACGATAGCTTTGATTTTTAACTAGTCATTAGAAGGAGAAGGATATGATACCTGAAATAGAAGAAAAAGTATTTAGCATAATATCAGAATCGGGAGATGCTAAAAGTGATGTGATGATGTCCCTTAAAGAAATAAAAAAAGGTGACTATGATAAAGCTAAAAAACTTTTAGACTCAGCATCAGAAAAAATACAAACAGCATCAAAGAATCATTTAGAATTACTATCAAATGCTATGAACAGTGAAGATAGTGGAACTAATTTTTTAGTTGTACATTCTGAAGACCATTATTCAAATGCTTTGTTTGCTCACTCTTTAGTATCTGAGCTTGTAGACATATTTGAAATAATGGACCCAAGAAATGATAAGAATTAATTTTCATATAAATAGTGCTTGAAGTTTGGCTATAGTTTATTAATTTGGTAAATTTAATAAATGAACTCCCTTTTGCTTTAAAGTACTAGTATTTATAAAGTTATTTATAAATATAGTAAATTTTTAAATAGAAAAGGAGAAATTGTTATGGAGAAGTTTTCAGTAGTAATAGCTGGTGGAGGAAGTACATATACTCCAGAAATCATATTAATGTTGTTAGATAATCTAGATAGGTTACCATTAAGAGCTATTAAATTGTATGACAACGATGAAGAAAGACAAAATAAAGTAGCTAAAGCCTGTGAAATATTAATAAAAGAAAAGGACCCTACTATAGAGTATTTAGCAACAACATCCCCTGAAGAAGCTTATACAGATGTAGACTTTTGTTTGGCTCATATAAGAGTGGGAAAACTTGAAATGAGAGAATTAGATGAAAAAATACCTCTAAGACATGGGATAGTTGGTCAAGAAACATGTGGACCAGGTGGAATAGCTTATGGAATGAGGTCCATAGAAGGTGTGCTTGAAAATATAGACTATATGGAAAAGTATTCTCCAAATTGCTGGATGTTAAATTATTCTAATCCAGCATCCATAATAGCAGAAGCTGTTAGAAGGTTAAGACCTACTTCTAGAGTAATAAATATCTGTGATATGCCAATAGGTATGGAGCATAGTATAGCAAAGATTGCAGGGCTTGAATCTAGAAAAGATATGGATATAAGATATTTTGGATTAAATCATTTTGGTTGGTATACTTCAATTAAAGACAAAGAAGGAAATGAACTTTTGCCAAAATTAGTAGAGCATATAAAAGAGTATGGATTTATAAATGGTGAAGAAGGAATGAAAAATGATAAGAAGGATAGCTGGTTTGAAACTAATTTATTTACTAGAGAAATAGTAAAAACAGATTTGACTACAATACCAAGTAGTTACTTAAAGTACTATCTATTCCCAGATTATGTTGTAAATCATTCTGACGTAAATTACACTCGTGCTAATGAAGTAATTAATGGAAGAGAAAAAGAAGTATTTAGCTCATGTGCATTAATAGAAAAGCAAGGGCATTCTAATGGCAGTGGACTTGAGATAGGAATACATGCAGAGTTTATAGTTGATTTAGCTACAGCTCTAGCTTTTAATACTCATGAACGTATGTTATTAATAGTTCAAAATAATGGAGCTATAGAAAATATACAATCTGATGCGATGGTTGAGATTCCATGTATAGTTGGAAAAGATGGGTATGAACCATTATCAATAGGAAAAATACCAACGTTTCAAAAGGGCTTAATGGAACAACAATTAGCAGTTGAAAAGTTAGTGGTTGATGCTTGGATTGAAAAATCATATAATAAACTGTGGCAAGCACTTATGCTATCTAAAACAGTTCCAAGTGCAACAGTAGCAAAAGAACTATTAGATGATTTAATAAAAGCAAATAAAAATTATTGGCCAGAACTTAACTAAGAATAATATATGGTTTTTTAGAATATTTAATTTATAAAGGTGTTAGCTTTAGAAGCTTTCACCTTTATTATTATTTAAAAATTTTACTATTAAAGTAATAACAAATTGCATATTATTTTTATAAAGGTTTCTATAAAATACTTAAAATAATTCTATATTTTGTCTTTAAATATAATAATATTAAAAAATTTACACTTTTAACAGGATTTATGTAAGTGTTTATAGAAATAAATAAACATGTACATAATACATAATTATTTTACAATCCTAAAATATGAGAATGGAGAGATGGCTATGAAGTGGAGAGATTATGCTGATGATGTAAATTTATTTGAGGATTTTGATAAGAGTATCAAGCCTCTAACTGACGAACAAAGAAAGAAAAATATAAACACTTTAATTGCATATTTTTCAAAAGAAGTTCCTTCTAAAATATACAATTTATCAAATGACGAAATTAAGCCTAGAGATATACTTAGAGGACTTTTGAATGTATATCCACCAAAAGAAATTGCTCCAGAAATACTTAATATGTTACATAATTTATTGTTAATTGAATGTGAAGAAAGAGAGTTAGTAGATGTAAATGATATAGAAGAAGTAGAGGAAGGTATTGCTATATGGAGAGGTAATATAACAAGTTTAAAAGCAGATGCAATAGTGAATGCTGCAAATAATAAGCTATTAGGATGCTTACAACCATTACATTTATGTGTAGATAATGAGATACATTCATGTGCAGGTCCTAGACTTAGAGAAGATTGTGATAAAATAATAAAAAAACAAGGTCATTTAGAATATACTGGAGATGCTAAAATAACAAGAGGTTATTGCCTACCTTCAAAATTTGTAGTACATACTGTTGGTCCTATTGTATCTGGTGGTCAACCAAGTAAAGAACAAGAAAAGCAACTACTTCATTGCTACAAATCATGTTTAAACACAATAAAAGAAATTGATGAAATAAAAAATATTGTTTTTTGTGGAATTTCTACAGGTGTATTTGGGTATCCCAAAAAAGAAGCAGCTAATCTTGCTGTAAGCAGAGTTAGATTATGGTTAAAAGAAAATCCTGAGAAAAACTTAAAAGTTGTATTTAATGTGTTTACTGAAGAGGAAGAAGAAAAATACAGAAGAATATTTAAATAATATTATATAATAAAATTCTAAAAATCTTTATTATATAATATAATAATTTATTAATATTAAATAAAATTTGTAATTTTAGTACATTAATGGGTATAATAGAAATCATAAGGGTAATATAAGTAATTGTTCTATTACTTAAAAATATAATATAGGAAATTGTATGGTAAATAAATATGAAAAATAATTTTAAAAATTATATTAATTTAAGCGATAAAGTTATAATTATATCAGTTGTGTTTCTGTTAATTCTATTAATTGTATCTTATATATTTGGTAAATTAGTTTATGATAGCTCAGTTGGTTCAGAACAACTAATAAAAAAAGAAGATGTGATAAAAGTATTTTCTAAGAGAAAAGATAAACCTCTAGAGAAATTAAAAAGCTATAAGACAGATGAATTAATGATACAAAGTTCTAATAATTACAAACTTGAAAGTATTTTTATAACTTCAAATATAAAGACAAAAGATACTATTATACTTGTTCATGGAATAGGAAGTTGCCACTATGAAATGCTAAAGGTAGCATATGGATACTTAGATAAAGGTTATAATGTATTAATTTATAATCAAAGAAACACAGGTAATAGTGGAGGCGATAATTATACATTTGGCCTTTATGAAAGGTATGATTTAGATAGTTTAGTTAAATTTATAAAAAATAAATTTCCAGATGGAAGATTAGGAATACATGGATTTTCTATGGGTGCAGGAACAGCTGCTATGCATACAGAGATAAACTCTAGAAATAGAGATGTGGATTTTTATATACTGGATTCTCCTTATTCTGAAATGAGAGAAGCGATTAGAATGGGAGTAATAGAAAAGCGCATACCAAATGTATTAGTCGATTATGTAATAACATGTGGAGATTTATACAATAAGTTTAAATCTGGATTTTGGTACAGTGATGTAAGACCAGATGAGGCAGTTAAAAAGTCTAATGTCCCTATACTATTTATACATGGAACAGAAGATAATGTCTGTGATTATAGAAATAGCCAAAAAATGTATGATTTAGTTAAACACGATAAAAAAGAGATATGGATTATAGAAGGTGTTGGTCATGTTGATGGATATGAGCATGATAAAACAGTATATTTCAATAAAATTTTTAAATTTATAGATAGTAATGTTGTTAATGATAAAAATTAATTGCATATTAATAGCTTATTTATTTTGGTATTTATCAAAAATAGATAAGCTATTTTTATGTTGAAATATAAATAATATTTAGTAATGTGAATTAATTTCTAGTAAAAATGAAAATAACTACCAATTAAATTCATTTATACCTCAAATGAAAGAGTTAGTATTATATTACAATAAAATCTAAAGAAAAGAGAGGTAGTATATATGAAAAACAAAGATAATAAAGATAAAGACATGTTGAATATGAAAGTGTTAAGGGGGTTAGGATTACTATTAATACTTTTTGATTATACAGGAGATACTTTAAACTTTTATAATTTCTTTGCAAAACCATTGGTATCGGGAAGTTTATATCAGCTAGGAGGTACTGATTATATTGTATTTTTGTTATTTATTGTAGAATGTATATACCTAGTGGGAAGATATATCTTAAAAGTTAAAATAAATTGGTGTAAAGTTATTGAAAATGAAAAGGATACTTTTATAAATAATTTATTAGTTGAAAAAATACAAGAAGAAAGCAATATTGTATATAATGTATTAAATTCATACATATTGCCACATATATATAATAAAGGAAGAGTGTTGCTTGTTAGAATACATCATATGCTAATCTATGTTAAGGAAAAGTACTATTATGTGAATATCTATTAAATGTAATAGTACTATGAAATTCACTATATTGAAATTTGTATTAACTGCTAAATTTAATATGGTAAATATTTTTAAAAATGCACAAAAAATCGCAATTTATTTTGACCTTAAGTTATAAGTTTTGTGAAAAATTATAAGTCTTATGAAATAGATTGCGATTTTGATTCTATACTTCTGCTATGATTTTACCTGTATCAGTTAAGTCATACCCACCAAGACCTTGAAGTTCAGCCTTAAATTCAGCTGAGTTTATTATGTTAATTATGGTTTGGTAAACTGGATTTTGTAAGTCTTCTTTTTTGATGACTAAATCATAACGTTCCTTGTGAAGAGGAATAAAGTCAATATTATTTACTTGTAATGCTGCTTTTTCATTCCCTAAACCAACATCAGCTATTCCACGAGAAACAGTACTTGCAACCCCAAGGTGTGATAATTCTTCATTGTCATAACCTTTTAT
This sequence comes from Clostridioides sp. GD02377, assembly GCF_045899875.1. Lineage (NCBI taxonomy): Bacteria > Bacillati > Bacillota > Clostridia > Peptostreptococcales > Peptostreptococcaceae > Clostridioides > Clostridioides sp. GD02377. Next base: position 126,299 of record NZ_JBJODA010000015.1, on the reverse strand, counting down.
ATGGTTACCATTAAAATTTAGAAGTCTAAGTTTACCATCAAGTAGAACTCTAGTACCAGCACCCTTTTCTCTGTTGACAAGAGTTATGTTTGGTCTAGTTAAATCTTCCCAAGTTTTTATTTCTTTAGGATTACCTTTAGCAACATAAAAACCTTGCATTCTGTAAGCTAAATTTATAAGAACACATGGGATTCCTGGCAATAGTTTTTTAACAAAAGTACTATTATATTCATCTGTTTCAAAATCCCATAGATGAGATGATGCTATAGAAACCCTACCATTATATAATTCATATAAAGCATTATAACTACCTATATAAGAGCGAAATGTATTTACTCCATCTAATTTTTTTTCAACAGACCTAGCTAAAATATCTAATATTACATCTTGACCAGAAATAATAACTTTAAAATTATTATTTATAGATATATTTTTATTGTTAAATTGTGTATCTTTTATTTTACCAGTCTTTTGACTATTGATATATTCTTCAACATCTTTAATATCAACTCTTATTTTTTTCCCTACTTTATAAGAAGGAAGTTCACCTCTTTTGATTAATTCATATACAGTATTTTTTGTTATCTTTAATAATTCAGCTACCTCGACAGGCGTCAAAGATGATAATGAGTCCATAATACACCTCCATATAAGGTTATTTTAACATTAAAAAAAGAAAAATGTAGAAAAATATTTAAAAGTAATATAAATAATTTACTTGAAAATTTATTAGTAGGTATATATAATTAAGTTATACGTAACAAAACATGATAAAACATGATAAAACATATTGAAATATGTATCAAATTTACAAAAAGGGAGATTGTTATGAAAAAAATATTGGGAATATTAGGGCTAGTTGCATGCTTAACTTTGGGGACAGTTGGATGCAATAGTAATGAAAGCAAGAAAGATGATGAAAAACAAGAAAAAACAAATAAAAGTAGTGAGACAGTAGAGTTAAACATATCGGCTGCTGCAAGTTTAAAAGAAGCAATGGCAAAGCTTGAAGAAGAATACAAAAAAGTTGATTCAAATGTAAAACTTATAGTTAACTATGGAGCATCAGGTTCGTTACAACAACAGATAGAACAAGGAGCACCATGTGATTTATTCATTTCAGCAGGACAAAAACAAATGAAGGCATTGGATGAAGAAAAGTTATTAGTTTCTGATACAACGAAAGACTTAGTAAAAAATGATTTAGTTCTTATTTCTTCTACTGATAGTGATGTGTCTAGTATGAAAGATTTGACATCGGATAAAGTAAAGAAAATTGCTGTTGGTGAAGCTGAAAGTGTTCCAGCAGGGAAATATGCAGATGAAGTATTAACTAATTTAGATTTAAAAGATAAATTAAAAGACAAGTTAGTATTTGCAAAGGATGTAAAAGAAGTTTTAGCATGGGTACAATCAGGAAATGCTGACGTTGGATTCGTTTACTTTAGTGATACTGTTAATAATGATAAGATAAAAGTAGTTGAAAAAACAGATGAAAAAACTCATTCACCTATTACATATCCAGTTTCAGTAATTAAAGCTAGTAAAAATGTAGATGCTGCTAAGAATTTTGAAGAGTTTTTGTTAAGTGATGCAGGTCAAAAGATTTTTGAAGAATTTGGGTACAAAAAAGTAGAATAAGTTTACAAATAAGTTATGTATATTAAGTATAAATTATATATAAATAAATGAAAATTGAAAATAATTGTATATTATAATAAAATGGAAATAGTGAAGTTAATAGACATATTAATTTCACTATTTCCATTTAAAATTAAGGAGGGAAAAATGGGAACAGATTGGTCACCTTTATGGATATCACTTAAGACATCTTTTTTGTCAACAGTGATAACTTTTATAATAGGAATATTTGTGTCATATATTATGGCTAATTATAGAGGCAAGTGGAAGGGTCTTATAGATGGGTTATTTACACTCCCATTGATTTTGCCACCAACAGTTGTAGGCTTCTTTTTATTATTGCTATGTGGGAAAAATGGTTTTGTAGGTAAGTTTTTGTTAAGTTTTGATAAGACTTTAATATTTAGTTGGACAGCAACTGTAATTTCAGCAGTAGTGGTGTCTTTTCCTATGATGTACAGAACTTCAAGGTCAGCATTTGAACAGATTGATAATAATATGTTGTCAGCTGCGAGAACATTAGGTCTTAATGAATGGAAAGTGTTTTTTAAGATTGCAGTTCCATTAGCATGGCCTGGAATAATTGGTGGACTGGTGTTGTCATTTGCTAGGGCTCTTGGAGAATTTGGAGCAACACTTATGGTAGCTGGTAATATACCTGGAAAAACTCAAACTATGCCAATAGCTATATTTTTTGCTGTGGAAGGTGGAGATATGAATAAAGCTATGATGTGGGTTATGATTATTGTAGTGATATCTATAGCAATGATTTTATTGTTAAATTATTGGTCTGAATTTCAGCAGAAAATTATAGGAAAGAGGTGTAGATAATTGAGCTTATATGTAGATATTGAAAAAGATTTATCCTCTTTTAAATTAAAGGTAAAAATTGAACAAGAAAAAGGAATTTTAGGTTTTCTAGGAGAATCTGGTTCTGGAAAAAGTATGACACTAAAATGTATAGCAGGGCTTGAAAAACCAACAAAAGGTAAGATTGTATTAAACGATATAGTATTGTTTGATTCTGAAAAAAAGATAAATTTGTCAACTCAAGAAAGAAAAGTAGGTTTTCTATTTCAAAACTATGCTTTGTTTCCACATATGACTGTAAGCCAAAATATTGAGCTTGGACTTTTAAAACTGAGTAAGGATGAAAAAAAGGAAATAGTAGAAAGATACTTAGATATACTTAAATTGAATGGGTTTGAGAGGAGATATCCTTGGCAATTATCTGGTGGTCAGCAACAAAGAGTAGCATTAGCTAGAGCATTGGCAACATCTCCAGATATATTACTTCTAGATGAGCCGTTTTCAGCACTAGACCATCATTTAAGAAGTAATATGGAAAAAGAACTTATGAATATGCTAAAGGATTATAAAGGAGACATATTATTTGTCACTCATGACATTGAGGAAGCTTATAGAGTTTGTGATGATATTATGGTATATAACAAAGGAGAAGGCCTTCCAAAAAGACCTAAAAAAGAGTTATTTGAATCCCCAAGATACCTTATGGAAGCAAAGATAACAGGATGTAAAAATATATCTCAATTAAACAGAATAGATGAAAATACTGTTTATGCTACAGATTGGGGATGCGAGTTGACATTAAATAGAGAAATAGGTGATAATATAGAATATGTGGGAATCAGAGAGCATCATATTAATGTCTTGGATTCTAATGAAGATTTAAGTGGAAAGCTACGTTTTGAATTGATTAACATTATAGAAAATCCATTTACATATACTATATATGTTAGAAAACAGGACTTATCTAACCAGTGTATGCCTATTCAAATAGAATTAGAAAAAAGTAAAATGAGATTTAAAAATGGAGACAGCATTTATTTAGATTTTCCACAGGAATATTTATTTTGCTTTAGAAACAATTATAATGAAAAGGAGTAAATTATATGACTGAAAAAGAAAAAATGTTGTCAGGTAAAGGCTATTATGCAAGTGATAAAATTCTAGTAAAAGAAAGAGAGAAATGTAAAAGATTAACTAGACTATTTAATAATACTTTAGAGGATGAATATGAGAAAAGAGAAGAAATTCTAAGCGAGCTATTTGGTTCAGTAGGCAGTAAAATAAATGTAGAACAAAATATAAGATGTGATTATGGATATAACATCCATGTAGGTGAAAATTTTTTTGCAAATTATGATTGTATCTTCTTAGATGTATGTAAAATAGAAATTGGTGATAATGTAATGCTAGCGCCCAATGTTCAAATCTATACAGCTTATCATCCAATGGATGCGCAACTTAGAAATTCTGGTATAGAGTATGGTTCCCCTGTAAAGATAGGTAATAATGTATGGATAGGTGGTGGAGTAATCATAACTCCAGGTATTACTATAGGTGATAACGTAGTAATAGGTGCAGGAAGTGTTGTGACAAAAGATATTCCATCAGATACTGTGGCTGTTGGAAATCCATGCAGAGTAATAAAGAAAATAGAGGACTAAATATTGATTATATAAAGCCTGGAAAAGTAAAGTCTATAAAAATAAATTAAGAATGTTTATACATAATTTTGAATAGAAAAGATACTAAAGTAAAAATATATGCCTGTTTCTTGTTTTAAAAAACTTATAGAAACAGGCATAGTAATTATAGAGAAAATATATTTAATTTTATATCGTTCAAACTAGAGTAGTCAAATTATTTATTTTCAGTCTTAACGTAAACTATATTATTGTCAGAAGGTTTATCTATAGAAAGTGCTTTTAATATATCTTCATTAATAATTAAATTAGTTTCATCCAAACTTGTTATAGGCATATCTGAAACTTTAGATTCTCCTTTTAGTACTTTGACAGCCATCTCACCAGTTTTATAGCCCAATTTTTCGTAATTTATACCTTGGCAAGCCAATGCTCCTCCTTTTACCATTCCTTCTTCTGCTGCTATTATAGGGATTTTATTTTTAGTAGCAAGTTCAGATACTATAGGCATAGAAGATGCAAGTAAATTGTCTGTAGGAGCATAAATAACATCAACATTTCCCATTAGGCTAGAAGCTGCTTGATTTATTTCGCTAGAAGAACTAATTCCCTTTTCAACAATTTTAAGCCCTTTATTAGTAGCATATTTTTTCAAATTATCAACTTGAACTTTAGAATTTACTTCACTAGTATTGTATATGACACCTATAGTTTTTGCTTTGGGAACTAGTACATCAAGAGCTTCCATACTTTTTTCAATCGGTGTAAAGTTAGAAGTTCCAGAAACATTTTTACCTGGCTTATCTAAAGAATCTGCAAATCCAGCAGAAACAGGGTCAGTTACAGCAGTGATAAGTATAGGTATATCTTTAGTTGCATTATATGCAGCCTGAGCAGATGGTGTAGATATAGCAAATATCAAGTCCTTTTTATCAGATACGAATTTACTTGCTATGGTCTGTGTAGTAGGCATATCATTTTGAGCATTTTGGTAATCTATTTCTATATTTTTACCATCCTTAAAACCATTATCTTCTAAAGCTTTAACAAAGCCTTCTTTAGATGCATCTAAAGCTTGGTGTTCAACTAATTGTGTAATACCAATTTTTTTTATATCATTGTTTTTGCTGGATGATTCATCTAAATCACCTTCATTATTCTTAGAGCAACCTGTAATGGTAGATATACTAAGAACACCAATCAAAGTTAAATTTATTAGTTTACTTCGTTTCATTTTGACCACTCCCTCAAAAAATCTATTATATCTATTCTTGTTTAGTTTTTACATAAGAAATATTATCATTAGAAGGTTTTTCCATGCCTAAAGCTTTTAATATATCTTCATTAACTATGATATCTGTATCATCCAATGTAGCTACAGGCATATCAGAAACTGATTCTCCATTTAAAATTTTAACTGCCATTTCACCTGTTTTGTAACCTAGTTTTTCATAGTTTATACCTTGACAAGCAAGAGCACCTTTTTCAACTGGACCAGATTCAGCTGCAATAACAGGAATTTTATTTTCAGTAGCTATTTTAGAAACTATAGGCATAGAAGAAGCTACTAAGTTATCTGTAGGAACATATAAGACATCTATTTTACCAACTAAACTAGAAATTCCTTGATTGACTTCATTTGAAGTAGTTACACCCTTTTCAACAACTTTAAAACCATTTTTAGATGCATATTCCTTTAAGGCATCAACTTGAACTTTTGAATTAACCTCACTAGTATTGTACATAACTCCTATAGTTTTTGCCTTAGGAGCAAATATTTTAAGAAGTTCTAAGCCTTTATCTACAGAAACAAAATCTGATGTCCCAGAAACATTTCCACCTGGTTTTTCAAGTGTTTTAACTAATCCAGCAGCAACAGGGTCGCTTACAGCAGTCATAAGTATAGGTATATCTTTAGTGGCATTGAAAGCTGCTTGAGCTGATGGAGTAGATATAGCAAATATTAAATCTTTCTTGTCAGATGCAAATTTACTTGCAATACTTTGTGTAGTAGGCATATCATTTTGAGCATTTTGGAAGTCTATATCAATATTTTCTCCATCTTTAAATCCATTCTTTTCTAATGCTTTTACAAATCCTGCCTTAGTAGCATCTAATGCTGGATGTTCAACCAATTGAGTTATTCCAATTTTTTTAACTTCTTTATTTTTAGAAGCACTTTCTTGTTTTGAATTACCAGAATCTCCACCTTGTGAACATCCTGTAAGCATAGATACACTAAGTGCACCAGCTAAAACTAAACTTGCCAATCTTTTTTTATTAATCATTTTTATATCCCCCTCAAGAATTTTATTGTTATATATGTTCATATATTCATATGAATTATTGTAAAGTTAGCATAATTATTATATTTTTGAGCTTATTTTAGAAATAAACTAAACTTAAATTAATATAATAGATATATTTTAAACGGCATATTCGAATTTTTCTAAGATTTCCTCAACTGTTAATTGCTCTTTTTCTTTACCCTTTACATCTAATACAACTTCACCTTTATGAAGCATTATTAATCTATCTCCATATTGAAGAGCATGTTTTAAGTTGTGAGTTACCATAAGTGTAGTTATATTTTTTTCTCTTACAATCTTATTAGTCAACTCAATTACTTCGTTTGATGTTTTTGGGTCAAGTGCCGCTGTATGTTCATCAAGTAATAAGACAGAAGGATTTGTCAAGCATGACATAATTAGTGATAGTGATTGTCTTTGACCTCCTGATAAAAACTGTACTTGAACATCAAGATATTTTTTTAAATCAAGAGACACTCCTTCTAATAAATTTTCTAAGAAATCTCTTTTGTAACGAAGACATTTTCTTAGGTTTAATAATTTCCCTTTATTAAGAGCTAAAGATAAGTTTTCTCTAACTGTCATAGAAGGACAAGTTCCAAGGCTTGGGTCTTGAAAAACTCGACTTACTATTTGAGTTCTTCTGTGTTCTGCTAGGTTAGACAAGTTGTGTTTATTTAATAATACTTGACCAGAAGATTCTTTTATAAGTCCAGATATTATGTTTAGTAAAGTAGACTTACCAGTCCCATTACTACCTATGATACTTACAAATTCACCATCTTCTATATCAATTGATAAATTTTCAAATATAGTATTAGGTTGACCGTATGGATTAGGGAAACTTTTTGAAAGATTTTTAATTTGTAACATCTATAACACCTCTTTTTTCTGATTTATTTTTGGTACTAGCTTTGTGGTTGTTTTTTTTTAGTGAAACATTTAAGTTACCAGTAGCTAAGAAAGCAATTATAACTATTGCAGTTATAAGTTTTAAGTCGGTTGATAACATTCCTAAACTCATTGCAAAGTATATAGTGAATTGGTATATAAAAGAGCCAACGATTATTGCAGTAGTATCTTTAATAAAAGTGAATTTCTTAAATAAAGTAATACCAATTATTATAGATGCAATTCCAAGAACCAAAGTTCCTATACCCATATTTACATCTGAGAATCCTAAGAACTGAGCCATAAGGCTACCAGATAAAGCTATAAGTCCATTTGAAATCATAAGTCCTAGTATCTTTATAGAGCCGATATTTATACCCAAAGATTTAATCATTTGAGAGTTATCACCAACACCTTTTAAAGTGTATCCAAGACCTGTTTTTAAGAATAAGTCTAAGAAGACTTTACAAATAAAAACGAATACTAAGGCTAAAACTATAGGAGATACTTCTCCATTGAATAAGTGCTTGAAACTAAATAGAGGGATGTTTGATTTTCCCATTATTCTTAAATTGATAGAGTATAGCATTCCCATAACTAAAATACCAGAAAGTAAGTTAGAAATCTTAAACTTAATGTGAAGAATTCCAGTAACAAGACCAGCAGTGCAACCACATAAGATAGCCATTAGTGTTGCCACTACAGGGGAAATACCATTAGTAAGAGAAAATGCTACGATAGAAGCACCCATTGTGTAACTACCATCAGCAGACATATCTGGAAAATCTAAGATTTTGTAAGTTATATAAACCCCCAGTGCCATAATCGATAAAATTAAACTTTGCGCCATTACAGATATAATACCTGACATAAATAAAACACTCCTTTGAAAATATTTTTATAATTTTAATTATTTGCTAATTTTGTGTATAAAAAAACCACATAGTATACAAAACTATGTGGTGAAAAACACGAATAAGCCACATAGTTTAATCTATGTGGCTCTTATATAGTTAAATGAAAACTCTATAAACAATATAGCCAACATAGATACAATCCCAAAATTTTACTAGTCTTAAGGGGCCTGTATCTATGTTAAAACGTAGGTACAAACCCTAAAAATAGTGGCTATAATAATAATAATATTTTTTATTGTTTAATAAAGTATTCATAATTATCTCTCCCTTTTAATATTTTAATTAGTCAGAAAATTATATGTATTCTCGACTTGTTATAAATTATAAATTATACAATAATAAAAGTCAACTGCTAAATTTAATTAAAATACTAAATAATGTATACTTAGATAACTTTCAAATTAATGTGATATTTGGAAAAAACGTTATCCTAATGTTTTGTTGACATGGAAAAATTGTGAAAATATTTACTAAATATAGAGTCTATATGCACATAAATTCATACTATTTTATAAAAAAAAGCTGTCTAAAGAATATTAAAATCCTTTTGGACAGCTCAAGTTGTGATTAGAAAGTTATATAACTTTCATAATCAGTCGTCAGTATAGACGACTTTTATGGAAAATGAATAACTTTATATGCAATATTTGAATTGCTGAAATAAGCACAATTTTCAAAGGGTTAGGGTGGATAAGAGTACTTATTATATAAAGTTTTCATATTACCTACTTTGTTAAATTTAATAAGTATTATTCTGCAGATTTTGTATTTTCATCTGACTTTATATACTTTATATTATCGGCTGATAACTTTTGCATGTCAAGTGCTTTTAGTGTATCTTCATTAATTATTATTTCAGTTTCATCTAACATAGTAACTTGGATATCTCCAATAGATTTCCCTTCTAATACTTCAATAGCAAGTTCTCCAGCCTTATATCCTAGCTTTTCATAGTCTATTCCACAACAAGCTAAAGCACCAGAAGATACAGAACCTTCTTCAGAAGCTATTATAGGAATTTTGTTCTCATTAGCAACTTTAGCAACTATTGGCATAGAAGAAACTATTAAATTGTCAGTAGGGACATATAAGACATCTATCTTACCAACTAAGCTAGAAATAGCTTGATTAACTTCACTTGAAGAGCTGATTCCTTTTTCAACAACTTCATAATTATTTTTCTTAGCGTAATCATGTAGAGAATCAACTTGGATTTTTGAATTAACTTCACTAGTATTGTATATAACACCTATTCTTTTTGCTTTTGGAGTTAATGTTTTAACTAATTCCAATGTTTTATCAATAGAAAGGTAGTCTGATGTACCAGAAACATTCCCACCTGGCTTTTCAATAGATTTAACAAGTCCAGCTTCTATAGGGTCTGTAACAGCAGTCATAATTATAGGTATATCTTTAGTAGCATTATAAGCTGCCTGAGCAGATGGAGTAGATATAGCATATATCAAATCTTTTTTATCAGATACAAATTTACTTGCAATACTTTGTGTAGTAGGCATATCGTTTTGTGCATTTTGGAAGTCTATTTTTATATTATCTCCATCCTTATAGCCTTTGTCTTCAAGTGCTTTTATGAATCCTTTTTTTGCTTTATCTAGAGATGGATGTTCTACTAATTGAGTTATACCTATATTTTTTTGTTTTTTGTTATCTGCTTTATCCTTTTCGTTTGAAGTACTAGAGCCATCATTTTGAGAACAACCAGTAAGCATTGATACACCAAGTACTCCTGCTATAATTAAACTTAATATTTTTTTACTTTTTATCATTTTATTTTCCTCCCTCAAATTTAATAATTATATTTGTTCATATATTCATATAAAAGATTATAAGTATACTTGATTAAGACTAAGTTTTTTATTTTTTAAACTGCATATTCGAATTTTTCTAAGATTTCTTCAACTGTTAATTGTTCTTTTTCCTTATCTCTTACATCTAAAACAACTTCGCCTTTATGAAGCATTATCAATCTATCACCATATTGAAGAGCATGCTTTAAATTATGAGTTACCATAAGTGTAGTTATATTTTTTTCTCTTACTATCTTGTCTGTTAGCCCTATAACTTCATTTGATGTTTTAGGGTCAAGTGCTGCTGTATGTTCATCTAACAGAAGAACTTTAGGATTTGCTAGACTAGACATAATTAATGATAGTGACTGTCTTTGACCTCCTGAAAGATATTGTACTTTGATATCTAAATATTTTTTTAAGTCTAAAGAAATTCCTTCAAGTAAGTATTCTAAGTCATTCGTTTTATGACGAAGACACTTTCTTAGGTTTAATAATTTACCTTTATTAAGAGCTAAAGATAAGTTTTCTCTAACTGTCATAGAAGGACAAGTTCCAAGGCTTGGGTCTTGAAAAACTCTACTTACTATCTGAGTCCTTTTGTATTCTGCTAAATTTGTTATAGCAGTATTATCTAAAGTAATTTCTCCAGAAGATTCTTTTATAAGTCCAGATATTATGTTTAGTAAAGTAGATTTGCCAGTTCCATTACTACCTATGATACTTACAAATTCACCATCTTCTATATCAATTGATAAATTTTCAAATATAGTATTAGGTTGACCATACGGATTAGGGAAACTTTTTGAAAGATTTTTAATTTGTAACATCTATAACACCTCTTTTTTCTGATTTATTTTTGGTACTAGCTTTGTGGTTGTTTTTTTTTAGTGAAACATTTAAGTTACCAGTAGCTAAGAAAGCAATTATAACTATTGCAGTTATAAGTTTTAAGTCGGTTGATAACATTCCTAAACTCATTGCAAAGTATATAGTGAATTGGTATATAAAAGAGCCAACGATTATTGCAGTAGTATCTTTAATAAAAGTGAATTTCTTAAATAAAGTAATACCAATTATTATAGATGCAATTCCAAGAACCAAAGTTCCTATACCCATATTTACATCTGAGAATCCTAAGAACTGAGCCATAAGGCTACCAGATAAAGCTATAAGTCCATTTGAAATCATAAGTCCTAGTATCTTTATAGAGCCGATATTTATACCCAAAGATTTAATCATTTGAGAGTTATCACCAACACCTTTTAAAGTGTATCCAAGACCTGTTTTTAAGAATAAGTCTAAGAAGACTTTACAAATAAAAACGAATACTAAGGCTAAAACTATAGGAGATACTTCTCCATTGAATAAGTGCTTGAAACTAAATAGAGGGATGTTTGATTTTCCCATTATTCTTAAATTGATAGAGTATAGCATTCCCATAACTAAAATACCAGAAAGTAAGTTAGAAATCTTAAACTTAATGTGAAGAATTCCAGTAACAAGACCAGCAGTGCAACCACATAAGATAGCCATTAGTGTTGCCACTACAGGGGAAATACCATTAGTAAGAGAAAATGCTACGATAGAAGCACCCATTGTGTAACTACCATCAGCAGACATATCTGGAAAATCTAAGATTTTGTAAGTTATATAAACCCCCAGTGCCATAATCGATAAAATTAAACTTTGCGTCATTACAGATATAATACCTGACATAAATAAAACACCCCTTTGAAAATATTTTTTAAATATTTTTTTAAATTTAATTTAAAAATTGAATTTTAATATAAAAAAACCACACAGTATATATAACTGTATGGCAAAAACACGAATGAGCCACACAGTATAATCCATGTGGCTCTATATTATGATGATAAAATAAAAACTTTAACAACAATTACTATAGCCAACACAGATACAATCCTTAAAAATCATAATCCTAAGGGGTTTGTATCTATGTCATGACAATTTGTCTTAACTTAGCTACAAACCCTAACTAAATTGGCTATTAAAAAATCGTACTTGTTTGTTTAATAAAGTCTTCATGTTTATCTCTCCTTTTAATTTAATAATTTTGAAAATTTTGTTTTCTATTTTGTATAGTAATTAGTTTAATACAGTAAAAAATAAAAGTCAACTATAAATTTAAGAAAATCATTAAATTATCAGAAAATTTGATTTAAATAAAAAAATTTTTATGTGTGGAATATAGCAATATTCTTAATTATTATTTTCTAAATAAAAATAAAAAATATTTGGATGATTAGTTCAAATAGGCTTTAAACCAACATAATAACTCAAATTATGTGATATAATAAAATTAAATAATTATTTTAATTCAAAATTTTTTGTTATTTTAGATTACTTTAAAATTTTAGTTTTAGTAATTTTATTATGATATTTATGATATTAAAAAGACTTCAATAGATATTTATCTGTGAATATTTAGGAAGTCTTTAACTTTATAGGAGTGATGATTTATGTTGATAGGTACATCTGATTTAAGTAAAAACGTTGATGCTGCATGTGTGACAGAGTTGGGAATCCCAATGATTGTATTAATGGAAAATGCCGTGATATCTGCAATGAAAAATATGGATATAGATATATATAATAGTTATGTGGTTGTATGTGGTGTTGGTAATAATGGTGGAGATGGTCTTGGGATAGCAAGACATTTAAATACAAAAGGAAAAGATGTAGAAGTATTTTTAATAGGAAATCTTGAAAAGCTAAGTGAATGTTCCAAAATAAACTACAATATACTTTTAAATATGGGTATTAATATTATAAATATTAATAAAAGTGATTTAATTGAAAAAGATGATGAAAATATAAATAAAAATAAAGTTGATAAAATTATTAAGAATGAAAAGGAAAATATTATAAAAAATAAAAATTTAACAATGTTTAAAGAAGCAATATCTAAAAGTGATGTTGTAGTAGATGCTATATTTGGGACTGGATTAAAAAGAGATATAACTGGTATTTTTAAAGAAGTAATCGACATGGTAAATGATAATAGTAAAAATACATATTCTATAGATGTTCCATCTGGTATAAATAGTGATAAAGGAAATGTGTTAGGAACTTGTATTAAAGCAAATAAGACAATTAGTTTTGAGTTTTATAAAAGAGGTTTTTTAAACTATGACACTAGTTCACTTATAGGTAATGTAATTGTAGAAAAAATAGGTGTTCCAGATTTTATTACAAAAAAATACCATGAAGACGAGTTCATAACTGATGAGAATTTTGTGAAAAATAATATTAGAATAAGAGATGTACATGGTTTTAAAAGTGATTTTGGAAAAGTATCTATAGTTGCAGGTTCAAAAGGATTTTATGGTGCAAGTTTTATAGCAACTGAATCTGCTGTTAAGAGTGGAAGTGGACTTGTGACATTGATTAGTGAAGAAGATGTACAAAACAAGGCATCTATTAGGCTTACAGAAGCGATGACTGTAAATTTTGAAGAAGAAAGATTGAATAAAATATTAAGTTCTAGTAATGCAATTGGTTTTGGTCCAGGAATGGGAGATAGTCATCAGACATTTGATAAATTGCTCAAAACAGTGGAAGGTTCTAATTGTCCAATTGTATTAGATGCTGACGGATTAAATGTTATGAAAGATAGATGTTATAGATTTTTAGAGTGGGAAAATAAATTCGTGATTACACCTCATCTGGGAGAAATGGCCAGGTTGACAGGAGACTCAATTGGGTATATAAGAGAACATAGGGTAGATGTAGCAAAAGAATTTGCTCAAAAATATAATGTAGTTGTACTTTTAAAAGGTTATCAAACTGTCATAACAGATGGCAAAAAAACATATATAAATCCTACAGGAAACAGTTGTATGGCAACTGGAGGAATGGGAGACTGTCTTCTTGGCATGATTACTTCATTTATAGGTCAAGGTGTGGATGTATTTGAAGCTACAGTCATGGGAGCGTATATACATGGTTATATAGGAGATAAATTAAGCAAGAAAATGTATACAGTAACTGCAACGGATTTAATAAGTAACATTTCGTTAACAATGAAGGAGTTTTTGCTTATCTAGTGAATGATATTTGATACTACTTTGTAACAACTTTAACAAAGTATGTTGATATAATACTATTAAATTAATTTAAAATTAATTTATTTTATTGGTTTATGGTTTAAATTTACATTTAAAAGCATTGTATAAACATAATATTTATATAGGGTTTTATAATTCATATGAAAAGAGGGAAGATAGTATGAAATTAATATGGTTGATAGTAGCAATCTTATTTGGAATAGCAGAAATGTTGACACCAAGTTTAACTCTGATATGGTTTAGTGTAGGAGCTGTAGTACTTATATTTTTAAGTAGCTTTGTAGAGAGTATATTCTTACAGATTCTAATTTTTGCAGTAATCTCTATAACTATGTTGGTTGTAGCTACTAAAAAAATAGTAAAGAAAGATAAAGGTTATAAGTCTAACACTAATTTACAAGCGATGATGTCTAAAAAAGGTGTTGTTACAGAAGAGATTTCTCCAAATAGCACAGGTTTAGTTGTAGTTGAACATGAAACATGGACTGCTATTTCTATAGATGGTGAAAAGATAGAAAAAGACTCTACAGTAGAAGTATTGAAAATAGAAGGGGTAAAACTAGTTGTTAAAAAAGTAAACTCTACAACTAGTGTGACAAATCAATAGAATAAAGGAGGATTTATAGTATGGGTATTAAAATTGTTTTAAGTATTGTATTAATAGTAGTAGTTGTAGCAATAAGTTTAACTTGTATAAGAGTTATAAAACAATCTAAAGTAGGTATAATAATGAGACTTGGAAAGTTTCAGAAAGTAGCTGATACAGGTGTACATTTCTTAATACCATTTTTAGATCAGATGGCATATGTAATTGATTTGAGAGAAATTGTAATAGATTTCCCACCTCAACCAGTTATAACTAAGGATAATGTAACTATGCAGATTGATACAGTTGTATATTATAAAGTTACAGACCCAGTTAGATATGTGTTTGAAATAGCAAATCCAATAGCTGCTATTGAAAACTTAACAGCTACAACATTAAGAAATATAATTGGTGAACTTGACTTAGATGAAACATTAACATCAAGAGATATAATAAACGTAAAAATGAGAACTATTCTAGATGAAGCAACAGATAAATGGGGAATAAAAGTAAATAGAGTAGAGTTAAAGAATATAATGCCTCCTCATGATATTCAAGTTGCGATGGAAAAACAAATGAGAGCAGAAAGAGAAAGAAGAGAAGCGATACTTCAAGCAGAAGGTAACAAATCAGCTGCGATATTACAAGCAGAAGGAGAAAAACAATCTGCTATACTAACAGCAGAAGCTAGAAAAGAAGCTATGGTACGTGTAGCAGAAGGAGAAAAAGAATCTGCTATCTTGGTTGCAGAAGGTGAAGCTGAAGCTATAAGACAAACAGCTATTGCTAAAGCACAAGGTGAAGCTGAAATGATAAAAAGAACTCAAGTTGCAACAGCAGAAGGTTTAAAATTAGTATTTTCAGCAATGAAAGAGTCTGATATTGACAATAATATTTTAGCATTGAAATCTATGGAAGCACTTGAAAAAATGGCTGAAGGTAAGTCAACAAAACTAGTTTTACCTTCGGAAGCAGTTAACTTCTTAGGAACATTTAAAGGAATAAAAGAAGTTATGAGTGATGATAACAAAGATATGTTAGATGTAAAAGAAGTTTTAGATAATAATGATTCATTAAAAAAATAAAAGAGTTTTGTTATCACAGGAAGGAAATGGAAATTAAAGGTCGAATTAATTAAATATAGTATAAAAATGCACGTTGAAAAGAAGAAGACTTATAGCTTTTTAAGTCTTCTTCTTTGTTTTTATTTAAAAAATAATATTATAAAAACAAATTAACAGAATTTTTATACAATTTATTCTTTACTAATATAAAAAGTGTTATATAATAATATATAAAACATGTAGGTAATGAGAATGATTTTAATTAATCTATTTATATCATTAGCACACATAATTATAAAAATAGCAACATTACTATTAATAAAACTAATAACCTAATTGTAACTTTGTAATTTACTGTTTAGATGATGTCAAAAAAGTGTTAATGAAAAAAAGGTTAACTATTGATTATTTAAAATTTTTTAGACAATTATTTAACAAATTTATAATTATGTTTTATTATCATGCATTTAATAAATAAAAAAATAAGTATATCTATTATGGTATAAAATATTCATAAAAAATGTTTTTTATATTTGTTAAATAAAATTTGTATTATTTTTTAACTGAGAATTGAATATTAATAAATACTATGGTGTTTATGGAAAATAATGTATACGTCAACAAGCATATTATGGGGTATACATTATATCAATTGTATAGTTGATATTATTTTATTTTTATTAAAGTATCATTTGAGCAAAATTTATACACAACATTTATTGACTGATAGAGTTTATAAAAGTAAAAATGCAATTATAAATATTAATTACTAGATGAGGGGAGTGTCATTAAATGAAAAAAGAGATGTTAGCTATGATTTTGGCAGGAGGGCAAGGTTCAAGGCTAGGCGTTTTTACAAAAAGAATTGCCAAACCAGCAGTGTCATTTGGAGGCAAGTATAGAATTATCGATTTTGTGTTAAGTAATTGTTCAAACTCTGGTATCGATACAGTCGGTGTTTTAACTCAATATAGACCGTTGATATTAAATTCACATATAGGTATGGGAAGTCATTGGGATTTGGACAGAATAAATGGTGGTGTATATGTTTTGCAACCATTTATGAATGAAAAAGAAGGTAATTGGTATAATGGTACAGCACATGCAATATATCAAAATATGGATTTTGTAGATACTTATAATCCAGAATATGTATTAATACTATCAGGTGACCATATATATAAAATGGATTATAGTAAGATGTTAAAATTTCATAAAGAAAAAGGCTCTAAAGCCACAATAGCAGTAATTGAAGTCCCTTGGGATGAGGCTTCTAGATTTGGAATAATGAATACAAATGAAGATTCAAGTATCTATGAATTTGAAGAAAAACCAAGTGAACCAAAGAGTAATTTGGCATCTATGGGAGTATACATATTTGATTGGAAGATGTTGAGAAGTTATTTTAAAGAAGCAGAAAAAAATTCAGAAGTAAATTATGATGATTTTGGAAAGAATTTAATACCTAAAATGTTAGAAGATAATGTTGGAATGTATGCTTATCCATTTAAAGGTTATTGGAGAGATGTAGGAACTATACAAAGTTTATGGGATGCTAATATGGATATAATAAAATCTCCAGAAACTCTTGATTTAGCAGACCCTAAATGGAAAATATATACAAATACTATGGCAATGCCTCCACAATATATAGGTAAAAATGCAAATGTCCATAGATCAATGATAGCAGATGGTTGTAGGATTTTAGGTGAAGTTGGTAATTCTGTATTATCACATGGAGTTGTTGTTGGTAAAGGAAGTAAGGTAATTGATTCAGTAATAATGCCAAATGTTGTAATAGGTGAAAATGTAACTATAGAAAAAGCTATGATAGGTGAGTGTGCAACAATAAATGATAATGTTCAGATAAAAAATGTAAATAATGAAATAAATGTAGTTTCTGAATACGAAAATATTGAACCTAGATGCGTATTAATAGAAGGAGGTCTTTAAGATGAGAAATGAATGTTTAGGCATAATAAATTTAAACAAAAAAGGAGACCCAGCAATAAACAAGCTTAACTATGGAAGACCAATAGCATCTACGCCAGTAGCTGGAAGATATAGAATAATAGATTTTGCTTTATCTAATATGATAAATTCAGGAATCACTAAAGTTGGAATATTCGCAAAGGAAAAATACAGATCATTGACAGACCATATAGGCAGTGGAAAAGACTGGGATTTAAGTAGAAAAAAAGGTGGCTTATCAATTTTTAGTCCAGAAAATACTAAGTATAGAAATACTTATTCACATAGAGAAGGTGATATATACACTATCTTAGCTAATCTAGATTATATAGAAAAGAGTGAAGAAGAATATATTTTAATAGCACCTAGTTATATGCTATGCAACTTGGATTATTCTAAAGCATTGGAGTATCATAAAAAATCTCATAATGATATAACTATAATATATAAAAATGTAAATAATGCAAATAAAGATTTTGCTGGTAATTTAACTTTGAATTTGGATAGTAACAATAGAGTAATAAATGTTGGAAATAATTTAGGTAAATTCCCTAGAGCCAATATATGTATGGAAACTTATATTATGAAACGTGAAGATTTTGTAGAGTGTATATATAATATTGTAAATAAAGGCAATTATTGTTATCTAGAAGAATTCATTATTGAAGAAGCAGAAAACATGAAAGTAGGAGCTTATGAGTATACAGGATATCTGAAATGTGTAAATTCTGTTGAATCATATTTTGAAATGAGTAAAGATTTATTAAATTTAGAAATTGCTGATGAATTATTGTATTCTGAAAGAAAGATATTTACAAAAGAAAAGAATGAATCGCCTACAATTTATACAGATAGTGCCAAGGTAGAAAATAGCTTTATAGCATCAGGTTGTCTAATTGAAGGTACTGTAAAAGATAGTATCATATTTAGAAAGGTCAATGTTGAAAAAGGAACAGTTATAGAGAACTCAATAGTAATGCAAAATTGTGTAATAAAATCAAATGCAAAATTATATAATGCAATATTAGATAAAAATACAAATATATCAAATGGAAAAGAATTAAGAGGAGATGAAAAATATCCTCTTGTAGTAGAAAAGAATACAAACATATAAATATATTTTTTAGAAGGGGGAATGACTAGTGAAGGTTTTTTATGTAACAGCAGAGTGTTGGCCCTTTGCAAAAACTGGAGGATTAGGGGATGTATCTTATGCATTACCTAAAGAATTAAAAAAAGAAGGCGTAGATGTAAGGGTTATAATGCCTAAATATTCAACTATACCAAGTTATTTAAAAGATCAACTAAAAGAGATAGCTGTGTTTAGTGTACGTGTTGGATGGAGAAATCAATATTGTGGGCTTTTAGAAATGGAATTGGATGGTGTCAAATTTTACTTTATAGATAATGAATTTTATTTTAGAAGAGAAGACGAAAGAAAGAGTATATATGGATATGGAGATGATGCAGAAAGGTATACTTTCTTTACAGATGCTGTTTTAGAAGCTATAAGTAGAATTGATTTTTATCCAGATGTAATACATATAAATGATTGGCATACAGGAATGTTACCATTGATTTTAAAAGAGAGATATGCAACCCTTGAGGGGTATAAAAATATAAAAACTATGTATACTATACATAATCTTCAATATCAAGGTGTGTTTGATAAGTTTGTTTTAGATGATATATTGGATTTACCTCAAAAATACTTTGATAATGGAGATATAGAATATTATGGCTCAATAAATTTTATGAAAGCTGGAATAAATTTTGCAGATAAAATTATAACTGTTAGTCCTACTTATGCAAATGAAATACAAACATCATTTTATGGTGAACAATTGGATGGTTTGCTTAGAAAAGAATCAGGAAAATTAAAAGGAATATTAAACGGTATAGATTATGACTTAAATGACCCTGCAAAAGATAAAGATATCTTTGTTCATTATGATGTAGATTCTATTGATAAGAAGATAGAAAATAAATTGAGACTACAGGATATTTTAGGTCTGAAAAAAGATTCATCTATTCCATTAATAGGA
This sequence comes from Clostridioides sp. GD02377, assembly GCF_045899875.1. Classification (NCBI taxonomy): domain Bacteria; kingdom Bacillati; phylum Bacillota; class Clostridia; order Peptostreptococcales; family Peptostreptococcaceae; genus Clostridioides; species Clostridioides sp. GD02377. The sequence goes on along the minus strand of NZ_JBJODA010000015.1, from coordinate 106,526 downwards.
ATAGTTTCAAGATTAGTTTCTCAAAAAGGATTTGATTTAATAGCATATATGATGCCTGAACTTATGAGAGAAGATTTACAAATTGTTGTTTTAGGAACTGGAGAACATCAATATCAATCAATGTTCAATTATTATGATTCTAATTTTTCTGATAAAGTATCAGCTAGAATTACTTTTAATACATCATTGGCTCAACAGATATATGCTGCAAGTGATATATTCTTAATGCCATCATTATTTGAGCCTTGTGGTATAGGGCAAATGTTAGCTATGAGATATGGTTCTTTGCCAATAGTTAGAGAGACTGGAGGGCTTAAGGATACTGTAATGCCTTACAATAAATTTACTGGTGAAGGCAATGGATTTAGTTTTAAAAATTACAATGCTCATGAGATGTTTTTCTGTTTGAAAAATGCAATCAAAGTATTTAAAGATAAAGAAGAATGGACTAAATTAGTTGGAAATGCAATGAGAACAGATAATAGTTGGAAAAAATCAGCTAAGGAGTATATAGAAACATATAGAGACATATGTGATTAAAGGAGTGGTTTTTTTGGTAACAATAAGCAAAAAGAAATTCAAGCAAAAATTTGAAGTGAAAATGTATAGCTTATATGCACAGTCTATCAAGGAAGCTACTAATGAACAATTGTTAAACGTATTATGTAGTTTATTGAAAGATGAAATAGCAAAAAAGTGGGTTGCAACAAAGTTAGACAAGAAAAAGGAAGTTTATTATTTTAGTCTTGAATTTTTAATAGGAAGACAATTAAAATCAAACTTACTAAATTTGAATATTGAAGAAGAAGTTAGAGAAGGTTTATCTGAATTAGGAATTAACTTGGATGATTTAGTTGAAGCTGAAGTAGACCCAGCCTTAGGAAATGGAGGTCTTGGTAGATTAGCTGCTTGCTTTTTAGATTCTATGGCATCCTTGAATATAAGTGGTCAAGGGTATGGAATAAGATATAAATACGGTTTGTTTGAACAAAAATTTGTAAATGGTTATCAGGTAGAAGTACCTGATAACTGGCTTACAGAAGGACGATATGCTTGGGAAACTGTAAGGCCAAATGAAGCAGCAATGGTGAAGTTTGGTGGAGAGGTAGAATTAGTTAAGGAAGGTAGTCATTTAAAAGTAATGCATAAGAATTACCTTCCTGTAATGGCAATGCCTTATGATATACCAATAATTGGGTATCAAAATCAATGTATAAATACTTTAAGATTGTTTAAAAGTGAGATACCAAAGAGAGATTTTGGTGAACTTACTTCAAACGCTCTAAATTATTCTGGTAGCTATGAAGAGGCTTTAAAACATAAGTATTATACTGAGGAAATATCACAGGTACTATATCCAGATGATTCAAATTATGCAGGAAAGTTATTGAGATTAAAACAAGAATACTTTTTTGTAAGTGCAGGGATACAAGATATAATAAGAAAATATAAAAAGAACAAACTGGATATTAGCAATTTATGTGATAAGGTAGCAATTCATATAAATGATACACACCCTACCTTATGTATACCAGAACTTATGAGAATTCTGCTTGATGAAGAAAACTTATCTTGGGATGAGGCATGGGAAATAACTAAAAAAACAGTATCTTATACTAATCATACTATAATGTCAGAAGCAATGGAAAAATGGCCTGTAGGTATGATGAAAGAGCTATTACCAAGAATTTATATGATAATAGAAGAAATAAATAGAAGATATGTAGAGGAATTAAATAATAAAGGATATGACCAAGATAGAATAAATAGAATGAGTATAATAAGCTGGGATAACATCAACATGGCAAATTTATGTATTGTTACAAGTCACAGTGTAAATGGAGTTGCTAAGCTTCATACTCAAATTCTTAAAACAGAGGTATTGAAAGATTTCTACCAAGATGAGCCAAATAAATTTAATAATAAGACTAATGGAATTGCACATAGGCGATGGCTTATAAGTTCAAATCCTGAACTTAGCAATTTAATTACAGATTTAATTGGTGATTCATGGAAGAAAGATACTTTACAGTTAAAGAATATTGAAAAATTTAAAAATGATTCTTCTGTTTTACAGAGACTTGATGATATAAAATACAATAATAAAGCAAATTTAGCAAAACTTATAAAAGATAAATACGATTTAAATATCGACCCAAATTCAATATTTGATGTTCAGGTTAAGAGATTACATGCTTATAAGAGACAGTTGTTGAATATATTTAATGTACTTCATATGTATCATGAGTTACTTGATAATCCTAATTTAAATATTGACCCGAGAACTTTTATATTTGGTGCAAAAGCTGCACCAGGATATTATTTAGCTAAATGTATAATCAAATTTATAAATTCTGTTGCAAGTACTATAAACAATGATGTCAGAGTAAGGGACAAGTTAAAAGTAGTGTTTTTAGAGAATTATGGAGTATCATTAGCAGAGATAATAATACCAGCAGCAAATGTTAGTGAACAAATATCAACTACAACAAAGGAAGCATCAGGAACAAGTAATATGAAGTTTATGATGAATGGCGCTATAACTTTGGCTACACTAGATGGCGCAAATGTAGAGATATGTGAACAAGTAGGAAAAGAAAACATGTTTTTATTTGGACTTAGTGCAGAGCAAGTATTGAATTATAATAAGTATGGTGGATATTCTTCACTTGACTTATACCATTCTAATATGAATATAAAAAGGGTAGTAGATGATTTAATAAATGGATTTATTCCTAATCTAGGTGAAGAAGGAAGAAGTATTTATAATTCACTTACCACTTACAATGATGAATATTTTGTATTGAGAGATTTTGAGAATTATGGTGAAGCTCAAGCTGATATAAACAGGTTATATAGAGATAAAGAAAAATGGAATACAATGTCTTTAGTTAATATAGCTAACTCAGGATTTTTCTCCTCAGATAGAACAATTTCTGAATATGCAAAAGACATTTGGTTTAAAAGGGTGTGATTAGATGCAAGATATAATAGAATATAACTCTTGGGATAAAAATTTTAAGGCTCCATTTGGAGCTTTAAAATTTGATGAGGGATTGACTATTTATGTTAAAGTAAATGAAGTATATAATGTCGATTCTATTTCCCTAGAAATAAATAAAGAAGAAGAAATGAGAACAATAACTTTAAATGAAGAATTAAGTAATGATAAACTTGGAAAGTGTTTCTGTTGCAAGATGGAAAACTTTGAAGAGACAGGTGTTTATTTTTATTATTTCAAAGTTGATGTAGAAGTGGATGGCAATAAAAAAACTGTATTTTATGGAAAGAATAGAGAAAATGGATATTCTTGTGAGTATGACTACAATGATATAAATAAATATCAAATCACTGTTTATAAAGATTTTAAAGTACCAACATGGTATAAAGAAGGAATACTTTATCATATATTTGTAGACCGATTTAATAATGGCAATCGAAATGGTAAAATTGACAATCCTAAAAAGAATAGTTTTATATATGGGAATTGGGAAGATATACCTATGTACATAAAAGACAGCAAAGGTGACATTATAAGGTGGGACTTCCATGGTGGTAATTTGAGAGGGATAATCAACAAACTTGGATATCTAAAAAAACTAGGAGTAAGTATACTATATTTAAGCCCTATATTTGAAGCATCTAGTAATCATAAGTATGATACAGGTGATTATAAAAAGATTGACCCAATGTTTGGAGATGAAGAGACATTTAAAGAGCTTATTAATAAAGCAAAAGAAAAAGATATGTCAATAGTATTAGATGGTGTTTTTAGCCATACTGGAGCAGATAGTAAATATTTTAATATGTATGGAAACTATAATAGCCTAGGAGCATATCAATCGAAAGAGTCTCCATATTATCCATGGTACATGTTTGAAGACTTTCCTCAAAAGTACAAAAGTTGGTGGGATGTTAAGACATTGCCAAATATAAATGAACTAGAAGATAGCTATATGGACTATATAATATATGACAAAGATAGTGTTATAAATAAGTGGATAGATATGGGTGTTAAAGGTTGGAGGTTAGATGTTGCAGATGAACTACCAACTAAGTTTATAAGAGAGTTAAAAAAGGAACTAAAAAAAGCTGATGATGATTCAATTCTTATAGGAGAAGTCTGGGAAGATGCGTCAAATAAGATTAGTTATGGTCAAAGAAGAAGTTATCTATTGGGTGAAGAATTGGATTCTGTTATGGGGTATCCTTTTAGAAACAATATGTTTTCTTTTCTAAAAGGAGAAATTAAATCGTATGAACTTTGCAATAGATATATGCAGATTAAGGAAAATTATCCAAAAGAATCATTTAAGTCTAATTTAAATTTAATTGGCACACATGATGTTACAAGAGCTAAAACTGAATTGAATTATGATGTGGATTTAGTGAAGCTTGCAGTAGCTGTACAGATGACCTTTGAAGGTGTACCATATATATACTATGGAGATGAAGCAGGTCTTTGTGGAGGTGTTGACCCAGATAATAGAAGAACATATCCATGGAAAAATGAAGATGAAGATATGCTTAGTTTCTATAAGGATATTATAAAAATTAGAAATAAAAATACACTTTTAAGCTCAGGAGATACAGACTTTATATATACAGAAAATAATTCTGTGTTTGCTTTTATTAGGTTTAATGAAAATAATGATAGAGTATTAATTTTGGTAAATAGAAGTGAGAGTACTGAAAGAATATCATTAAATATAGATGGCAGTTTTATTGAAGAAATACCAATAAAGTATAGCCCTAAAAATGTAAATAATACTACACAAATTGAAAATAATGAATTGAGAATTGATTTAGGAGCAAAATCATTTGGCATTTTTAGAATAAATTAAATACTTGATTTAAAAAATAAAGAGAAAGTAAAAATGTAGAAAAAATTTTGATAAATCAAAACTTTTTCTACATTTTTTGTTTAAATTACTATAAGAATTTTAGTATTTCAAAATATTACAAACAAGTATAAAAAATATGATAATTGTGATATTATATAAATGAGTAAGGTAAAACTGAACCTCTCTACCAAAGTTGGCGGGAGATTTAACTTTTATAATCTTAATATGGAGGAACGTCTTATGAAGGTAGATCCACTTACAACTCAAGTATATGACTATATATCAAAAAAAATCCAAAATGGAGAGTATGAAGCTAATCAGAGAATTACTGAATCTGAGATTTGTAACTCTATAGGAGTTAGTAGAACACCAGCAAGGGAAGCACTAACTAGGTTGGCGGGTGAAAATTTACTAGAAAAGATACCTAATAAAGGATTTGTTGTAAAAGAATTTCAAGAAAAAGAAAAACTAGACACCTATTCTGTAATTGGAGTATTGGATGCTTTAGCAGGTTCTTCAGCAGTACAAAATTTAACTGAATCAGACTTAATAAAAATGGAAGAATTAACAGAAATGATGACTATATCTATAAAGTATAAAAATTACAGTAACTATTTAAAATTAAGTAATGAATTTCACGATATATACATAGCTAAATCAGAAAATCAAGTGTTAATAAATCTATTGAATTCTTTAAGATATAACTTTATGTCAAAGTCATATACTAGTAATAATGAAGATGAGTTATATAAAATGTTGACATACAGTAATAATCAACATATTGAAGTAGTAAAATTTATGAAAGAGAATGATTTAGAAAATGTTGAAAGAATTCTGAGGGAACATTGGAAAACGATACCTGTATCGGAGATGGAATAAAGAGGAGCTTTTATAAAGCTTCTCTTTATTTTTTTATATATATTTATGTTTTTTGTTAATTATTAATAAAAAAAATATGAATAAAATTAATTAAAAATAAAATTAATTTTATGTTGCTGTTTGCATAAGAATATAGTATTATTTTAATGCAAAATATAAAGGGGGAGATTATATAAAAACATATTTTTCAATAGGTGAAGTATCTAAGCTTTTTGGATTATCAATAAAAACTCTGAGATACTATGATAAAATAGGTATACTAAAACCAGCATATGTAAATCAAGAAAATAAATATAGATATTATTCAAGAGAGCAGTTTATGAGTATAGATGTAATTAAGTACTGCAAGATTATGGGAATGACTCTTGAAGATATAAAAAAATTGATTGATTCAGATGGTTCAATAAAATCTATGTTGAATACAATTAATGAGCAGAAAAAAATGATAGAAAATAAAATAAAAGAATTGTCAGATGTAAAAAAATATTTAAATGATATAGAATCTAATGTAAATGAATTATTGGAATATGGTTTAAATCAGGTATTTGTAAAATACAATAAAGAAAGAAAAGTAAGTGTTTATAAATGTGATTCAAAAGATGAAGTTGAGTTTGAGATGTATCTTAGACGTGTTATCTTACATGTTCAGGACAAATACAACGATGTCTATCCTATAATCTCAGGGAGTATTTCTTATGAAAAAGTAATTAAAGAAAGAGATACATTATTATATGATAACATAGTTGATTTTACAAGAAGAGACAATTATGAAAATGAATATATTTTGCCAGAAGGAGAATATCTAACTATATTATATGATGATAATTGGAATAATGCTTATGATTATTATCAAAAAATAATAGATTATGCTAAGGATAACAATATAGAAATTGTTGGTGATTTTAATGAAATATGGATACTCTCTAGAGTAGACTCAGATTCAAAAGAAAAGACATTAGTTCAGTTAGAAATAAGAAAAAATAGTATACAAAAAAACTTGACTCTCCCCTCAGAGGATATATTAATATTTTATATAGTGGAATAATAATTATCATAATAATATATAGAGGGGAGATTTATAATGATAAAAAAATTTTTAGAATATGCCATACCATCAGCTCTTGCTATGTTTGTATCATCATTTAATACTATATTAGATGGAATATTTTTGGGGAAAGGACTAGGTGATGCAGCACTTACAGCTGTTAGTATAGTGGTGCCTCTTGTTATGGTGTTTTTAGGGTTATCTAGTTTAATGGCAGTTGGAGGAGGAGCATTAGTATCAAAAAACTTTGGTTTTGGAGATGATGAAAGGGCTATAAATATATTTAGGCAAGTTATAAAAGTGTTAATATTGGGTAGTGTATCTCTTACAATATTTTGTATACTTTTTTCAAATCATATTGTTAGATTTATGGGAGCAACTGAAAGCTTGGTTGGATTATCTGCTGAGTACTTAACCTTTTATGCTGTTTTTTGTCTTCCAAACTTACTAGGACTTGTTTTCTGTAGCTTTTTAAGAAATGATGGAAGACCAAAACTTGCAATGATAGCAACTTTGTCAGGGACAATTTTTCATATAGCTTTGAATTATATATTTATATTTAAACTTGGATTTGGTATAAAGAGTGCAGCAATTGCAAGTGGATTAGGTCAGTTATCAACACTAATGATAATGCTACCTCATTTTGTATTTAAGAAAGGTAAATTGTCCTTTGGAACAGCTAAAATAGAAAAAGATGTTTTGAAAGAATTGTTTGCAATAGGGTTCCCTTCATTTTTTGCAGAGTGCGCTTTTTCAATAATAATACTTGCACATAATATAGTTTTAACAAGAGTGGTTGGAGATGTAGGTCTTTCAGCTTATGCTGTAGTGAACTATATAACTACAAATATTTATAATCTTCTAATGGGAATAACTTTGGGTGTTCAGCCACTTATAAGCTATAATTTTGGTTCTAAAGAGACTAATAAAATGTTAAGTTATTATAGTATGGCAACGAAGATGAGTATTTTTGTGTCTGTAATATTTACAATAGTGTGCTTCTTGTTTGGAAGAGAGATTATAAAAATATTTACAGGTGATGAAGAGATTATTTTAATGGCATATGTTGCACTTAATATGGCTAATATAGCTTACCTTATGATTGGAAAAAATTTAACAACAACTATGTATTATCAAGCAATAGAAATGCCAATACATTCTAATGTTATAGGGGCTTTGCGTTCAATTTTACTTTTACCTATTATATTGATTATTTTTTCTAAGTTATTTGGAGCAAATGGAATATGGGTAAGTATGGCTATTTCAGAGCTTTTAACAGTTTTGATTATGAGTAAAGCAGTGAATATAAAGGAATGCACAAAAAATGCTATAAGTTTATAGCATTTAATATTATAAATTATATAAGTAAGAGTTGTCTTAAAGCTGACTTTTTTAATCAAGTTTCAAGTTCAACTCTTTTATATTTTTTATAAAAAATTTCCTCATTCATACAACACTCAACAGGAATGTATTATCTGATGATATATTTAAAGATAAGTATAGGTATCTTTTTTCTTAAATATATAAAATACTGCCACAATGAATCCAAGAACTTCTGCTACAGGAACTGCCATCCAAACACCAAATTCTCCAAATATATTAGGAAGAATAAGAATAGCACCTACAATAAAAATGAAAGTTCTTGAAAATGATATAATGGCTGAGGTCTTTCCGTCTGAAAATGCGGTAAACATTGCAGAAGTAAAAACTCCTAATCCCATAACAATAAAAGATAGAGAGTAAATAGAAAATCCATGAAGTGTAATATCATAAACACTACTATTTACTGGAGTGAAAATTGTGATTGCTTTTGTTACTGTCAAATGAATCAAAAAGTTTGCTAATACTGTACTTATAAGCAAAAAAATAATATTGTTTTTAAATATACTCTGTAACTGCTCTTTGTCATCATTTCCATATTTGAAACTTATGACAGGTGCAATTCCATTAGAATATCCAAAATAAAGAGCAGTGAATATATATTGAAAATAAAGTATGATTGTAATAGAAGCTACACCATCTTCTCCATAAAATTTTAATAGAACATAATTAAACAAAAAAGTTGTTACAGCATTTGCTAAATTTGTTACCATCTCAGATGAACCGTTTGTACAAGCTTTTATAAGTACTTGCCAATCTATTTTAGGTTTTACAAAGCATAATGAATTTTTCTTAGATGTAAAGAAAAATAACAAGCCCACGATTGCAGGAATACAATAACTTATTCCTGTAGCAATTGCTGCACCATTTACACCTAGATTCAAGGGTGCCATAAAAATATAATCTAAGACAATATTTGTAATACCAGCTAATAAAGTAACAGCTAATCCTAATGTTGGTTTTCCTACTGTAACAAAGAATGTTTGAAAAGCCGTTTGAAGAAAGAAAGCAGGAGCAAATGAAAATATAATTTTTGCATAACAGATAGTTAAGGGAGACTGAATGGGACTTACACCTAAAAGTAAAATAATTTCATCAATGAAAACATTCCCTAGAATCGCAATCAAAATTCCTATTAAAACCTCTATAGCAATTAAAAAACTAAGATTTTCCTGTGCCTCTTTTTGTTTACCTTCACCTAATTTTCTTGCAATTATTGCACTACCACCAGTTGCAATCATAATTGCGATTGCCATTTCAAAGCATATTGCAGGATAAAACATATTAACAGCAGATAAAGCATTCGTGCCAATTAATCGTGATACAAACATTCCATCAACAATAATATACATAGATAAACTAATCATCATCACAATGTTAGGTATTGCAAATTGTAATAATGAACAAAAGGAAAACTTTTTAGCCAAAACATTATCCATTATTGATTTCCTCCTTGAGTAATTCATAATATTTTGTGTTACTTACAATTAGCTGATTTATCAATTCTTCACCTAATTCTTCCATTACATTTTCTTCCATTTGAAGTAATGGCTTTAATATTTCGCAAGCGAAATCACTTCCTTTAGGTGTAAATGTAATCAATCTTTCCCTTTTATTTTCTTCATTTGGGGTAATTAAAATATAACCTTTTTTTTCAAAATCAAATAAAATTCCATGAACTGTTTGTTTAGGTAAAGCCCACCAATCACATATTTGTTTCTGAGTGCATGTCTTAAAATCATACAGGGTATATAGAACAACTAAAGAGTTGTAATTCAATTTATTCTTTTTTGCCCATATCCTATATAAATCCAATGTACTGCTTAAAGCAGAGTTTACAAGTCTGATTTGTTTTCTAATATCCATAATATCCTCCTAATAGTACTAATCGGTGCTTTATATAGTATAGTACTGATTAGTACTATTGTCAATAAGAAATAAAAAGAAACAAAAAATATCTTCCTTACCTATTTGCCATTCTAAACAAGGTTGTTTTGTCATATCAAGACACTTTTATTCTTTGTAAATCTTTATTTTGTATCTGGTTTTATTTATAAAAATAGAATTTATTTCATCAAATAAAAAAAATTTAATAAATTTTAACAGAAAATAAAAATACAAAAATAGGAAATTTATTTAGTCTAACTAAACCAGAAATTTTGACATGTGAAATCAGAATAATATAAAAGTTTAGTAATAAAATACTTATAACTTAAAAATATTAAACTCAAAAGCTTTGTAAATCTCAAAAAAATAGAAATGATAAAAAAATAAAAAACAAAAAAGTTTATAAATACTAATTTTTAAAAAAATTAATATGAACAATAAAAAATAAAAAAGTTTATAAATATTGACATGACTAATGTGTGAGTTTTTGGATAGAACCAAAAAAACACTTGTAAAAGTAGCGGGATATTAATATAATAAATATCATGAGTTTAATAAAAGTAAAAATAAAAAATAGAAATAATAAATAAGAATACAATAATTATTTGAATATAGAGAGGGGATGAATTCAAAATCATGGATAGTGAGTTCGCAAATGCAGTTGAATTGAGCTATGAATGTGCTCCATTATTAGAGTCTTTAAAGGAATACTCAGAAAAAGATATAGCTTGCTTTGATGTGCCTGGACATGTAAAAAATAGAGGTGTAGATATATTAAATAAATATCTAGGTGAAAATCTCATGAAAATGGATATAAATTCATCACCAACTATGGACAATGTATCTGCTCCAAATGGGGTTATAAAAAATGCACAAGATTTGTTAGCGCAAGCATATATGGCTGATGAAGCATTCTTTATAACTAATGGTACAACTCAGGCAATACATGCAATGATTTTGAGTGTGATAAAACCAGGTGAAAAAGTATTACTTCCAAGGAATATACATAAATCCGTGATAAATGCATTAATACTCTGTGGAGGAATACCAATATTTATACAGCCAGAATTTGATGAGAAATTAGGCATAAGTTTAAATATTACTCTTAAAAAAATTAAAGTGGAGATAGAAAAAAATCGTAATATAAAAGCATTATTTTTCCTTAATCCAACTTATTATGGAGTTTGTGCTGATATTGAAAATATCATAGAGCTATGTCATAAAAATAATATTTTGGTGCTAGTGGATGAAGCTCATGGAGCTCATTTTCCATTTCATTTAGATTTGCCTCCCTCTGCAATAGGACTAGGAGCTGATATGGTAGCTGTAAGCATACATAAAACTGGAGGTGCATTGACACAGTCTTCAGCACTTTTGCTTAATAGAGGCAATGTAAAATTTGAAAAAGTTCTTCAATCAATAAATATGTTACAGTCAACATCAGCATCTTATTTGCTTATGGCAAGTATAGATGGTGCTAGAGCAAACCTAGTTGAAAATGGAGAAAAGCAATTATCAAAAGCACTAAATTTATCCAGGTATGCAAAATCAAGATTAAACAAAATTGATGGAATAAAAGTTTTATCTACTGAAATATTAAAACAAAAAGGTGTCAAATTTATAGATGAAACAAAACTATGTATAAACGTGAAAGAATTAAATTTAACTGGATTTGAAGTCTATGACCTATTATATAAAAATTTTTCGATTCAAGTAGAATTAGGAGATTCGTACAATATTCTTGCACTTGTATCTATTGGAACGAATAAGTCTGATATTGATAGATTAGTAAAAGCACTCTCTATAATTGCAAAGGTCTATAGAAAAGAATCTGCATTAAATGAGTTTAATATGGTTCAAATAAATCCTACTATTAAACTTAATCCTAGAGAAGCTTTTTATGCACCGAAAGAAAGTGTAGAACTTGATTTGTGTATAGATAGAGTTTGTGGAGAATCAATAATGGCATATCCACCAGGGATACCAATTGTTGCTCCAGGAGAATTGATAACAAAAGAAATTATGGAATATATTATTTTCTTAAAAAATAGCAATGTATATCTAACTGATGTGCAAGATAAAAACTTAGATAGAATACTTGTAATAAAATAAATTGCTTTATTTAGAAAAAATAAGAATAGATTAAATATGTAGAGGAGTTGGGATTGAAATGAAATTTGAAACACTAGGAAGACATATACTAGTAGAATATTATAATTGTGATGAGAATGTACTTAAAGACCCACATCTTATAGAAAATTTTATGAATGATTCAGCATTAAATGCAAAAGCTACAATCGTTGATTCTGTATTTCACCATTTTAATCCTTGGGGGGTTTCAGGTGCTGTTATAATTGCAGAATCTCATTTAACAATACATACTTGGCCTGAGTATGGTTATGCAGCAGCAGATTTTTTTACTTGTGGTGATATAGACCCATGGAAAAGTTTTGAATTGTTAGAACAACTTTTAAAATCAGAAAGAAGTGAGTCTACAGAAATTCCAAGAGGTCTGACTACAAAAATAAAAAAATATTCAAAAAAAGATTTAGGGAAAATTACTCATAAGCCAGAAGCAGTATAAATACAAAATATATAGGAGAAAGTGAGGATTATTATATGGAGCTTTGGTATACAGAAGAATGGACAGAAAATGTAAGATTTTCTATAAAAGTAAATAAACATTTATTTGAGGGGAAGTCTCAATTTCAGAGAATAGATGTATTTGATAGTGATGAATTTGGAAAGTTTCTAACAATAGATGGGTTAATGATGGTAACAGATAAAGATGAATTTATATACCATGAGATGATAACTCATGTTCCTATGTCTACAAATTTAAACATAAAAAAAGTATTAGTAATAGGTGGGGGTGATGGCGGAACTGTAAGAGAATTAAGCCGTTATCCACAAATAGAAAAGATTGATATGGTTGAAATAGATAAAATGGTTGTAGATGTATCTAAAGAGTATATGGATATATGCTCATGCAAATTAGATGATGAAAGAGTTAATTTATATTTTGAAGATGGTGTTAATTTTGTTAAATGTGCCTCTGATAAATCTTATGATTTAATAATAGTAGATTCAACTGACCCAATAGGACCAGGAGAAGGTCTTTTTTCAACTGATTTTTATAGAGATTGTCATAGAATACTGAGTGATGATGGAATTTTGGTAAATCAAAGTGAAAGTCCTTATTTTGATTTTAATGCTAGGGAGATGAAAAGAGCTAATAAGAAGTTAAAAGAAATATTTCCAATATCTGAAGTCTATCAAGCACATATACCAACATACCCATCTGGTCATTGGTTGTTTGGTTTTGCTTCTAAAAAATTTAGTCCAATAGAAAATCAAGATAGGGATGAATGGGAAAAATTAAATTTAAAAACTAAATATTATAATAGTAATATACACTTAGGTTCGTTTATGTTACCTCAATATGTAAAGGAGATGTTAGATGAACAATAATTTCTATCACATGAATACTTTTATGAGTATGGACAAAAATTATGAAGAATCTAATCTTATAGTATTTGGTGTTGGATTTGATGGAACGACTTCAAATAGACCAGGAGCTAGATTTGCAAGTGGTTCTATGAGAAAAGAATTTTTTGGTCTTGAAACATATAGTCCGTTTTTAGATTTGGACTTGGAAGATTACAATATATGTGATTATGGAGACTTAGAAATAAGTGTAGGAAGTACAGAAAAGGTATTAGAAGAAATATATATAGAAACATCTAAGATTGTTAGAGATTCAAAAGTTCCATTTATGATTGGAGGAGAGCATTTAGTTACACTACCAGCTTTTAAAGCAGTGTATGAAAAGTATAATGATATATATGTAATTCATTTTGATGCTCATGCAGATTTAAGAGAAGAGTATAATAATAGCAAAAATTCTCATGCAACAGTAATTAAAAGGGTATGGGATGTTGTAGGAGATAATAAAATATTTCAATTTGGTATAAGGTCTGGTACAAAAGAAGAATTTAAGTTTGCGACAGAACAAAAGCATACATATATGGAAATTGGAGGAATAAACACCTTTGAAAATATAATTAATATGTTGAATGGAAAGAATGTTTATTTAACTGTAGATTTAGATATACTAGATGCATCTGTATTTCCAGGAACAGGTACACCAGAACCTGGTGGTATAAATTATAGAGAATTTCAAGAAGTTTTTAGAATCATAAAAAACTCTAATATAAATATCGTTGGTTGTGATATTGTAGAGTTAAGTCCTGATTATGATATTACAGGTGTATCAACAGTTATAGCCTGTAAAATATTGAGAGAGTTATGCTTAGTGATATCTGATAAAATTAAATAGAGTAGTTTTTGATAGTAATATATTATAATAAAAGAAGTTATTTTAAAAAGATGTTTTGAATTGTCTTTTTTAAAGTAACTTCTTGTTTTTGTAATGTATTATAAGTATAATAAACAACAAAAAAGAGCCTACGATAGCTCCTTTTCTAAAATATATATATTTAAATTAAATAATTATATTCTATTTACGTTTTCAGCTTGAGGTCCTCTATTACCTTGAGTTATATCAAAGCTAACCTTTTCGCCTTCTTCTAAAGTTTTGTATCCATCATTTTGTATAGCTGAGAAATGTACGAAAACATCGTCTTCTCCCTCTACAGATATGAATCCAAATCCTTTTTCATTGTTAAACCATTTTACTATTCCGTTTTTCATTATAAGAAAACCTCCGCTTTATTAAAAAATACAAACTAAAAAAATAAGTCTGTTCTATTAATATAGCATAAATTTAAAATAAAAGCAAATAAATTTTTTAAAAAAATTAATTAATTTTAGAATTTAAGAAAAACTGCTAAATCATATAATAACAGATAGTGTAAAATCATACCAAACTATGAATGAATTTAATAGCAAAAAATGTAATAAAAAGGAATGCAAATAAAAAGTAAAATTAAAAAATATAATAAAAAATATTATATATTCGATTAAAAATTCAAGATAAAAATAGTGAAATTTCAGAAATATCAATATTATTATACAATAAAATATAAAAACATTATATATATTCGATAAAATAAAATTTAAACATATAATATTTTATGTATATATTAATAAAAGCAAATATTGTGTTATAATGGTATCGTATAAAATCATTTACGGGGGTGGTATTAAAATGTTTCAATTTGAAACACAAATACACAAATTAAGACATGATGTTTTAACAGCAATAGCTAGGCTTGGAAAAGAAGATAACCTTACAAGAGAAGCAATGGATAATATTCAATATGAAATAATAAAAGGTGAGAAACCTACATACAGATGTTGTGTTTATAAAGAAAGAGCCATAATATCTGAGAGAGTAAATGTAAGTATGGGGTTAGAACCAGGTCAAGATAAAATAGATTTAGATACAATGGATATAGGAGAAGATGAACAAATTATATATATTTTGGAGGCTGCATGTGATAGTTGTCCAATAAATGAATTTACAGTAACTGATATTTGTAGAGGCTGTCTAGCGCATAGATGTAAAGAAGCTTGTAAATTTGGTGCTATAACACATGTTGGAGGAATGGCTTATATAAATCACGAATTATGTAAGGCTTGTGGAATGTGTAAAAAAGCTTGTCAATATGATGCCATCTCAGAGGTTGTTAGACCATGCAAGAGCGTATGCCCAACTAATGCCTTAGGATTTGATAGAGAGAATATGAAAGCTATGATACATGAAGATAAGTGTCTAAACTGTGGTGCATGTATGTCAGCCTGCCCATTTGGAGCGATATCTGATAAGAGTTTGATTGCTCCTGTAGCTAGACAATTAGTTAAAAATGAAAAAATGTATGCAGTAGTAGCTCCAGCTATAACAGGTCAAGTTGAAGCAAATGTTACATATGGTCAAATAAAGAATGCTATAAAATCATTAGGATTTGTAGATGTACTAGAAGCAGCTTGTGGAGCAGATGCAGTCACAGTGCATGAAAGCTTAGAGTTTGCTGAAAGAATGGAAAAAGGAGAATCTTTTATGACAAATTCTTGTTGTCCAGGATTTGTTGGTTATATAGAAAAGACATTCCCAAATCATGTAGGAAAAATATCATCTACAGTATCTCCTATGATAGCTAGTGGAAGATTTATAAAAAGTTATGAGCCAGATGCTAAGGTTGTATTCATAGGACCATGTACAGCTAAAAAGAGTGAGGCAGCTAAGAAAGAATTAAAAGGTGCAGTGGATTATGTACTGACTTTTGAAGAAATAATGGCATTATTTGAAGCATTTGATATAGACTTAGCTAAGTGTTCAAATGAAGATATAGATGATGCATCAATATTTGGAAGAGGTTTTGGCGCTGCTGGAGGTCTTACAAAAGCCATAGAGAATTACCTTGCTGAAAAAGGCATAGGTGTTAACTTTGAACCTGTAAAGATTTCTGGTGCAAGAGAAATCAAGAAAACTATGACTATGGCAAATTTAGGAAAATTAGAAGGTAACTTTATAGAGGGAATGATGTGTGAAGGTGGATGTATAAATGGTTCTGGTAAGTTCTTATCAGGTGCAAAAGTTAAAGCCACTTTTGATAGAAAAAATTCTCAATCAACTAAGAAGAGTGTCTTAGCAAATACTAAGATAAAAGATTTTAGTAAAATAAATTTAGAAAAATAAAACGAGTATAAAATACATATTATATAGAGTTGTTCTAAGTTGCAATTTGACTTTTGAGCAACTCTATTTTTATTTATATTTTGTTTATTTAGTAATTTAAATTAAAAACTATATACACTTAAAATAAAAATTACATATATAATATTTTGTATATAACTTAACAAAGTATACGCCTGTGTTATAATGATTTATGGGAATAAATGAAAATACAATGTACATAATAGTAGAAATATAGCAAAAAAGATGTGATTTATGGGGAGGATTACTTATGTTTGAGTTTGAAACGCAACTAAAAAGGTTGAAGCATGAAGTTTTAACAGCAGTAGCTAGATTATCAATTGAAGAAAAATTAACAAAAGAAAATATAGAAAAAATTCCATATGAAATAATCAAAGGAGAAAAAGCAAGATATAGATGTTGTGTTTATAAGGAGAGAGAGGTAGTTCTTGAAAGAGCACAACTTGCATTAAGTTTAACACCAAATAGTAAATATGGAGATATAAATCCAGATTTAGTAAACTTAGATA
This sequence comes from Clostridioides sp. GD02377, assembly GCF_045899875.1. NCBI lineage: Bacteria > Bacillati > Bacillota > Clostridia > Peptostreptococcales > Peptostreptococcaceae > Clostridioides > Clostridioides sp. GD02377. The sequence continues at coordinate 89,303 of NZ_JBJODA010000015.1, read as the reverse complement.
CAGATGAACAAATTATATATATAGTAGAAGCAGCATGTGATAGATGTCCAATAAATGAATTTACAGTTACAGAACTTTGTAGAGGCTGTCTAGCACATAGATGTAAAGAAGCGTGTAAGTTTGGAGCGATTTCTTACATAAATGGAAGGGCATATATAAATCATGATTTATGCAAAGCTTGTGGAATGTGCAAAAGTTCCTGTCAATATGATGCTATATCTGAAGTTGTAAGACCTTGCAAGAGTGTCTGTCCAACAGGAGCATTGGATTTTAATAGAGATACTATGAAAGCTATGATACATGAAGATAATTGTATAAATTGTGGAGCGTGTATGTCAGCATGTCCATTTGGAGCAATATCTGACAAAAGTTTGATAGCACCTGTTGCGAAAAAACTTGCCAAAAAGGAAAAGATGTATGCAATAGTAGCTCCAGCTATAACAGGTCAAATTGATAGTAATATTACATATGGACAGTTAAAAAATGCTATAAAGTCATTGGGATTTGTGGATATGATAGAAGCTTCTTGTGGCGCAGATGCAGTTACAGTTCATGAAAGTAATGAATTTATTGAGAGAATAAAATCTGGAGATGATTACATGACAAATTCATGTTGTCCTGGATTTTTTAAGTATATAGAGAAGATGTTTCCTGATGAAAAAGATAAAATATCATCTACAGTATCTCCTATGGTAGCAACAGGAAGATTGGTAAAAAAATTTGATTCTGATGCTAAAGTTGTATTTATAGGTCCATGTACAGCTAAGAAGAGTGAAGGAACAGATGCATGTCTAAAAGATGCAGTAGATTATGTGCTTACTTTTGAAGAATTAATGGCATTGTTTGAATCCTTTAATATAGATTTATCAAAATGTTCAAATGAAGATATAAATGATGGGTCAATTTTTGGAAGGGGATTTGGAGCATCTGGAGGTCTAACTAAATCCATACAAAACTATATTGCTGAGAAGGGAATTAGTTTTGATTTTGAACCTATAAAAGTATCTGGTCCAAGACAAATTAAAAAGACAATGACAATGGCTAAATTGGGTAGATTAGAAGGTAACTTTATAGAAGGAATGATGTGTGAAGAAGGATGTATTAATGGAGCAGGTAAGTTTTTATCAGGAGTAAAAGCCAAAAATACCTTTGATAGAAAAAATGGACAATCGACTAAAAAGAGTGTCTTATCTAATGATAAAATTAAAGAATTTGAAGATGTGACTTTAGAAAGATAGACTTAATTTTTATAAAAAGAACAGGGCTGTCGCACTAGAAAATAGTGCTACGCCCTTTTTTGTACAAAAAAGCAAATCCCAAGTTCAAAAGAACTTGAGATTCTTGTATAATATAATTCAGTTTACAAACTTTCTTGAAAATAATAAAGAGATTTCAAAGAACACTCTATTTATTGATGGTACAAAGATAGAGTCATCTTCCAATAGATATACTAAAAAAGTATTCTAAATTTATTATTTATAATAAACGTACACCTTAAACATTTGATTTAATTTCCAGTACAGGATTTTTTAATAATTGCTCAAAATCATCCTGTGGCATTGGCTTTGCATAAAAATATCCTTGTGCTAAATAACATCCAATTTCTTTTAGTATCCTCACTTGTTCTATACTTTCTACCCCTTCACATATAACTTTCATATTTAATTCTTTTGCTATATTTACCACTCCACACACAACAGCTTGTTCACGACTACCATGCATTCCTGTTTGTATAAATGTACGGTCTAACTTAATTATATCAATAGAAAATTGTTGTAATAAACCAAGAGATGAATATCCAGAACCAAAATCATCTATAGAAATAGGAAATCCTGATTCTTTTAGTTGATTAAAATGACTCAAAATCTGATTAAGATTTTCAATAAAAATGCTTTCTGTGACTTCTATTTCAAGGTATTTATGAGGTATTTTATATGAATCTGCTATTTCTATCAATCTTTCTGAGAAGCCTTCATTGTTAAAATGAATTCTGGAAAAATTACAAGATACTGGACTAATATTTAATCCTAAATCCATCCATCTCTTTAACATTTTGCAAACTTCCTCATAGATATAAAAGTCAATTTCTACCACAAATCCGTTTTTTTCAAAATAAGGAATGAATTCTCCAGGACTTATTATACCTTTATCTGGATAATTCCATCTTACTAGTGCTTCACTTCCTACCAATCTATTTGTATTCATGTCTACCTTTGGTTGAAAGTATGGAATAAACTCTCCATGTTCTAATGCTATTTGCATCCTATCTGTTAAGTTTCTTTGGTGTAATCCTTCCTCTCTCATAGCCATATCATAAAGCACAATACAACTTCTGTGTGTTATTTCTGTATTTCTTCTCGCATAATTTGCTAGGTCAAGCATGAGAGATATATCATGTTTTTCAACTTCATTTACTATGTATACGCCAAATACAAGAATAAGTTGGTAAGTTTTTCTCATTTTTTCTATCCAATCATTTAGTTGAGTGTCAATCTTAAAGAGACGTTCCTTTAAGCAATCCCAACTATTGTATTTTAATAACATAACAAATTGGTCTGCAGAAACGCGAGCACAAGATTCTTCAGAAGAGACAGTGTTTTGTAAAACTTTAGCTAATGCACAAAGTATTTCATCTCCTTCTGAAAATCCTAAAGTGTCATTAATCATTCGGAATTGTTTTATATCTAAATAAACAATCACATATAAACCACCTTCTGCATTTCTTAAACTCTCAATGGCTTCTTTAGAAAATTTATTTAAATTCCAAATTCCTGTAAGACTATCTCGGTATAACAAACTCTCGATACGCTTGTTATTTTTTGACTTTAATAAAAGCAGAAAACTCAAAAGTATAATAATAATAGCTGATATTATAATAATTCCTCCAATAATTGCCATCGGATGCTGATGAATAATATCTTGCCAAGTTATATCATATTGATCTATTGTATTTTTTAAAATTATTCTGTCCATTTCTTCTGTTGACATGTATTGAATACATTTATCTAGTATAGAAAACAACCTTGAATCTGCAGAATCAGAAATACCAATACTTATTTCTTCTGCATAGTTTGTCAAAGTTGAAACAGAAAATTTTTCATAACGAGGATTGGATAATAGATAATCTGCAATATAAGTATTTACATAAACAGCATCAACTTTATTCTTTAATACAGCATCAAAACATTCTTTTGGAGAATTATAATATTCTATGGTTCTATCCAGTTTCCCATCTTTAGTAATATTTTCTCCAATCAAAGAACCATTTACAGCTGCCACTTTTTTAATTTCATTTTCATTTTCATTTTCTCCACTAACTAAAACTACTGGAGCATGCAAATAATACTGTGTTGTTCTTATATTGTTTTTTTGGTTATTGATATAATCGTTTTCCATACCACAAACTACAGATATACTAGAATCTTTTGATAATTGAAGTGCTTCATTATAATTCTTTGCAGAAACAAATCTAAATTTCAAACCAGTGTTATTTGTAATTACCTTGAATAAATCAGCAACCACACCAGAAAACTCCCCTGTTTTGGAATCACTATATTCTAGTGGAATCTTTGTAGCATCATAAACAGCTGAAATTTCACCAGATTGTTGTATATATTCTTGCTCATCTTTTGTAAATACTGGCTTCTGAGCAGTACTTATAGAAAAATACTTATTGTATAATTTTGTTTCATAACTAGAATTCCTAAGTGTCAATGTATTCAAAGCAGAATTTAGTTGAGATAATAAATTTGGCTTATGGTTTGAAACCACAGTGTAAAGTGGTTCTGGAGAAAATTGTGCTACACTTTTAAATGTACTAGTCCGACCAAGATGTGTTATAGCAACACCATCTAAGTTTCCATTTTCTAAATCTCTTAACAAATCATTTGTTTCTTTATAAGATACAATTTGAACTTTAAAATCATTTGTTTTACAATATTTTTTAAAGTTTTCAGCATCTTTACTATTACTAATAACACCTACTTTCATATCTTGAAAAGAATCAAAATCCTCATAATCATAACGAGTATCGTCCACTCTTACATTTAAAGTTGTATAAATATTACACATTGGCAGTGTTGGAAAAAGCATTTCTTTTGTACGCTCTTTTGTATAATAGACACTAGGAAGAACATCTATCTCACCTGATTTTAACATTTCAAAAGCATTTTCCCAACTTTTACAATCTACTATTTCATATTTCCAGTTAGTGTATTTATTAATTTCCTGCAAATATTCAAAATTAAACCCTATATACTCACCATTTTCATTTCGACTCATATAATCACCATCATCATAATATCCGACTTTAACTGGAACCTTATCTGAAGCAGAGTCAAGTTCTATTGGAAAAGAAAGAAAAATCATACAAACAATCAGAATCAGTTGAAAGGTTTTTAACTTCAAAATTTTGTCCCCCTCCCTCTTAATAGCTATATTATATCATTTTCAATAGAAAAATAGAATATACTGCCAACTGTTTAACTTTCAGAATATTTCTCGAATTTCAAAAGTTGTATAGGGGTTACTTTATTTCCTCTAATTCGAGAATAAGTCTTATATAATTTTTCTAACTTCATCTCCTCAATAATTTGACTTAATAACCTTACAGAATCATCTTTTGGAATCATATAATCCATATTTAGTGGTAATTTAAATTGATGATTATCACAATAAGTAGCATAATTAATTTGTATAGTATTTTGTTTTTTAATACAAGTATTATACAAGAATCCCAAGCTCTTTTGAACTTGGGATTTACTTTTTTGTATAAAAAAGGGCGTAGCGCTATTTTCTAGCGTGACAACCCCGTTTTTTAAATGCCACAAATATGCCTAGAATTTGCCCCGTTTATATGTGTATTTTACTAAGTCAGGATTGTTATACTATAAATATGTAATAAATAAAATTTATAGGAGATTTTGGATGAAGAGAATAATATTAAGAGACATCATGTTTTTTATTACTACATTGTCTGTAATTGCAATATTATTGATTGTGGTAAATATAACTACTAATGGTAAGATAAAATCAACAAGTGAATCTTATTTAAAGAGTGAAAAAAATAGTGTAAGTCAAAATAATATTCAAGGCAACACAAAAAATACTGCATTTAAGACTACTATACTAAGCACTGGAAAATCAGACTGTATATTAATTGAGATAGGCGATAAAGTTGTAATGATTGATACAGGAGAAGATAAAAATGGAGAACAAATAGTTGATAAATTAAAGGAAAAAGGAGTAAATACACTTGATTATTTGATTTTAACTCATTTAGATAAGGACCATATAGGTGGAGTCGATAGTGTGCTATCTAGTGTCAAAGTAAAGAATCTGATACAAGCAAATTATGAGAAAGACAGTAAACAGTATGATGAGTATACAGATTCACTTAAACAATCTGGTGTAGAACCAGTAGTACTGAAGGAAAAGATGAATCTTGAAATCAATAATGCAAAAATAAGCATACAACCAGCTTCAAAAAGTGATTATGAAAGTTCGAATGATTATTCAATAATGACTAGTATAAATTATGGAGAACACAGGTTTTTGTTTGCAGGAGATGCAGAGGAAAAAAGGTTGGCAGAGTTTATAAGTGAAAATACCTTAAAATATGATTTTGTTAAAATTCCTCATCATGGAAGGTATGACAAATTAACTGAAGCATTTTTAGAGTCTATTACCCCAGAATATGCTGTTATTACTTGTTCAGATAAAAAAGCTCCTGATGAAGATGTATTAAAAATATTAGAAAAACTGAATGTAAAAACATTTTTGACTTCTGATGGAGATGTAGTCATCAATAGTGATAGCAAGACATTGAGTGTTAGACAATAATTTTTTTTAGAAAATCTTTGAAAAAATCATTAGCAAATATTACCCCTTAAACATAGTATATTTTAGGAGCTGAAACTCCACATACAAAATAACTAGGAGGTAACATATTATGTTGGATAGATTTTTTGGTGAAGGCGGATTTGGCGGATGTGCTTGGTGGATAATAATATTATTCTTCTTATTCTTAGCATTCCAAGATTGTTGGGCTGAGATGGACTTATGTGCATGGATACCTTTCTTAATAGTATTATTAATACTTTGTGAATGCGGTGACGTTTTTGATGGAGGATGTGGATGCTAAAAAAATCAATTTAGATGATTTAACAAAGCGTACGGTGGGTATAAGTAAAATACCAAACCAATCACAATCTAGTGTTTGAAGGTAGTCGGAAATCCCCCGCTACCTTCTTTTTTTATGTTTAAAATCTATTTTTGAATTATTTCATTTACATATAATAATTTTTAATATAAAGTCTGTTATAATTAAAAAGAAAATAAACTTTATTTATAGGAGATGTAAAAATGGCTATAGTAGATAAGATTTTCAATGAGATAAAACTTATGGTTGCAAGACTTTTATTGGGAAAGAAATACAGTGAATATGAAGAAAAAGATTTAGTGTATAATACAGAAGAAGAAGTTATACTTATTACCTTGAAACGACTAGTTTTTCAAGGAAAAGTGAATGAAGCAGAAGAGATTTTATTCGATAAAGCTAACACTGTGAATACTGAAAATATGCAGTATATAGCAATAGAATTTTACACTATGCTTATGGAAAAAACTGATGAGGAATTAGAGGCTATGAATTTCTCTAAACAAGAAGTATATCAAGGAATAGAAGATATTAGAAAAGTATTGAACTTGGAGTAAAAGATATATGAGAATATTGAAATAAATTAGTGATAAGGTGAGAATATTATATTTAGATATATAAAATATAATATTCTTATTTTATTAGTTATATGAGTATATCTAATTTACTATAAAACTATCTTGAAAAAAATTAATCTTAATTGTATAATATTACTTTGAGTGAAAAAGTATTAACATTTTTTTATAAGATGTTTTACTAAAAAAATATATATAAATATACTGTTATCAATAAGAAATTTAATTTAGTGAGGTGTTAAGATGAAAATAGGATTTGACCACAAAAAATATTTAGAAGAGCAGTCTAAATATATCTTAGAAAGAGTAAATAATTTTGACAAGCTTTATTTAGAGTTTGGAGGAAAATTAATGGGAGACCTTCATGCAAAAAGAGTACTTCCAGGATTTGATGAAAATGCAAAAATAAAAGTATTACAACATATGAAAGAAAAAGTAGAAGTTGTAATTTGTGTATATGCAGGAGATATAGAAAGAAATAAAATAAGAGGAGACTTTGGTATCACTTATGATATGGAAGTTTTAAGATTAATAGATGATTTAAGAGGTTATGAGTTAGATGTAAATAGTGTAGTAATTACTAGATTTGAAGGACAACCTGCTACAACTGTATTCATAAATAAATTAGAACGTAGAGGAATTAAAGTATATAAGCATTATCCAACAAAAGGATATCCATCAGATGTTGAGACTATAGTTAGTGATGAGGGGTATGGAGCAAATGAGTATATAGAAACTACAAAACCAATAGTAGTAGTGACAGCACCAGGTCCTAATAGTGGGAAACTTGGTACTTGTTTAAGTCAGTTATACCATGAAAATAAAAGAGGAAATGTAGTTGGATATTCTAAGTTCGAGACATTCCCAGTTTGGAATGTACCTGTGAAGCATCCTTTAAATATAGCTTATGAAGCAGCTACGGTTGATTTAAAAGATGTAAATATGATAGACTCATTCCATCTTGAAACTTATGGTGAAATGTCAGTAAACTACAATAGAGATTTAGAATTATTCCCAGTGCTTAAAAAAATAATAGAAAAAATAACTGGAAAAGAATCAATTTACCAATCTCCAACTGATATGGGTGTTAATAGAGTTGGATTTGGAATAATAGATGATGAAGTAATAAGAAAAGCCTCGATAGAAGAAATAATAAGAAGATACTTTAAAACTGCCTGTGAATATAAAAAAGGACAAGTTGATAAAGGTGCTTATGATAGAATGAAAATGATTATGGAAGAACTTAACCTAAAACCAGAAGATAGAAAAGTTGTCTTACCTGCTAGAAATTACAGTAATAAATTAAAAGAAAATGCTGATAAGAATGATACTTGCCCTGTAGTAGCGCTAGAGTTAGAGGATGGAACAATATTAACTGGTAAGGGTTCTGACTTAATGAATGGAACAGCAGCAGCTGTATTAAATGCAATTAAACACTTAGCTAATATATCTGATGATATGCATTTAATATCACCTGTAATATTAGAACCTATTATAAATCTAAAAACAAAAACTTTAGCTAGTAGAAATGTTTCTCTTAGTTGCCAAGAGGTTTTAACTGCACTTAGCATTTGTGCTGTAACTAATCCAACTGCACAATTTGCTATGGAAAAATTGGCATTATTAAAAGGATGTCAAGCTCATTCTACTACTATACTAAATAGAGACGATGAACAAACATTTAGAAAACTTGGCATAGATGTAACTTGTGACCCAGAGTATCCATCACAAAATCTTTACTATAGTTAAAATTATATAAAAAAATATGGGCTGTTTTAAAGTAATAGTTTGAGCAGTCCATTACAATTATAATAAAATCAGTAGGCTGCCTTGTACAAGGCAGTCTTTTGTTTTTAAAACATCCCATTTAAATTAATATATATACTGTTATCCATAAGGAATTTTAAATTTAGTTCCTTGGAATACCTATTGTAAAGCTTTTATATAGTTTTTGCAAGTGTTTTTAAGGATTTTTTATAAATTATATTAAATTAGTTGATTATAGGATGTTTTATATATGGAAAATATCAATATGTAAAGAGAATTAAAAAAAAGAGCATAAAGAAACATAAGTTTGGTATAATTAAAAGGTAATCTAAATAAACTCAATCTGTTTGTATTTTAAAAGGTGATAAGGATGGAACTTCATAGAAAAATAATTCACATAGACATGGATGCTTTTTATGCATCTATAGAACAAAGGGATAATAAAAAATTAAAAGGAAGACCTGTTATTGTTGGAGGAAATCCACAAAGTAGAGGTGTAGTTGCAACTTGTTCTTATGAAGCTAGAAAATTTGGTATACATTCAGCTATGCCATCAGCTGTAGCTTATAATAGGTGCCCATATGCAGTTTTTGTAAGACCTAGATTTGATGTGTACAAGGGTGTATCAAATCAAATAAGAGATATATTTTATAGATATACTGATTTAGTTGAGCCATTGTCTTTAGATGAAGCTTACTTAGATGTAACAAAAAATAAAAAAAATATTGACTCATCAATTGAGATAGCAAAGCAAATAAAAAGAGATATATTTCGAGAAGTTGGTCTTACTTCTTCAGCTGGTGTGTCATACAACAAGTTTCTAGCCAAAATTGCGTCGGATTTAAAAAAACCTAATGGTCTGACTGTAATAAATGAAAAAAATGCCCAAGAGTTTTTAGATAAATTACCTGTAAATAAATTTTTTGGTGTTGGAAAAGTTACTTCAAATACCCTTAAAAATTTAGGTATAAAAACAGGATACGATTTAAGGTGTTTAAATTTATTTGAACTTGAAAATATATTTAAGAAAAAAGGTTATGAATTGTATAAATTCGCAAGAGGAATAGATGATAGACATGTAGAGCCAAATAGAGTTAGAAAATCTGTTGGGGCAGAGACTACATTAAGTCATAACCTGGATATTGATGAAGAAGAAACACGCAACATTCTTGATGAACTTTGTGAAGAGGTATGTCATAGATTAAAAAATTCTGAGAAATTTGGAAAGACACTTACATTAAAAATTAAATATGAAGATTTCACAAAGATAACTAGAAGTCTTAGTTTAGACCATTATATTGATGAATATAGTGATATAAGAAGTGGCATAGACAATTTATTAAGAAATGTCGAGATGAATAGAAAACAAATAAGGCTATTGGGAGTTACAATATCGAATTTAAGTGATAAAAAAGAAACCTACAAAGATATTACTTTATTTGAGTATATGGATAGTATCCAACTATAGTTTTTTAAAAAATGAAATAACACTAGTTTTGATGTTATATAATTAAGACTAGTGTTATTTTGTGAATATTTTTATTACTTTATTTTTCAACATTATGTATTGTATAACTATATATAAATACTTTATATTTGTAGGAATTTTCAGTCAGAAACTGACCTAAAAGGTCTACTTTGTTTACATAAAGAGAATAATATGATATAATTATAAAAACAACTTATAATATTGCTGGAGGTTGCTTGTCGATGAAGGGGATGATAGATTATGATAGAAATAAGAAATGTAACCAAAAAGATAGGAAATAATGTTATATTAGATGATATTTCTCTAGTTGTAGAAACAGGTACATTGGTGGTTTTAATTGGTTCAAGTGGTTGTGGGAAGACTACAACATTGAAGCTTATAAACAAATTAATAAAACCTACATCTGGTGAAATATATATTAATGGCAAACCAATTTCTCAAGAAAATGAAATAGAGCTTAGAAGAAAAATAGGATATGTTATACAGAACACAGGCCTATTTCCTCACCTTACAATAAAAGAAAATATAGAGTTAATTCCACGCCTAAAAAAGGAAAAGTCCATTGAAGAAATTGAGCAAAGAACATTACAACTACTAGAGATGGTAGGTCTTGATAGTGATGAGTTTTTAAATAAGTATCCTTCAGAACTTAGTGGTGGTCAACAACAAAGAATTGGTGTTGCAAGATCCATCGCAACTGATGCTGAGATAATATTAATGGATGAGCCTTTTAGTGCTTTAGACCCAATAACAAGAACATCTTTACAAGAGCAATTATTTTCTCTTCAAGATGAATTGAAAAAAACTATAATATTTGTAACTCATGATATGGATGAGGCTTTAAAGATAGCTGATAAAATTTGTATTATGAAGGATGGGAGAATAGCACAATATGATACTCCAGAAAATATACTTAGAAAACCTGCAAATGATTTTGTAAAAGATTTTATTGGAGAAGATAGAGTTTGGGATAATCCAGAGTATATAAAAGCAAGGGATATTATGATAAAAAATCCTATTGCTGTAACTTCAACGAGAACTGTAACTCAAGGGATAGAAATTATGAGAACAAGTAAGGTTGACAGTTTACTAATTATAGACAGAGCTAAAACATTAAAAGGGATTGTTACAGTAAAGGATATGAAAGATATTAATGACAAATCAATATTACTTGCTGATATTATGTCAAAAGAGCCTTTACATGTGAATGAAGGAGATAATTTAGTTGAGATATTGAATGTAATGAACCGTAATTCGGTTGGATATATTCCAGTTGTTTCTGATGAAAATAAACTTGTGGGGCTAATTACTAGAAGTAGTTTACTTTCCGTTTTAAGTGAACAATTCCTAGAAATGGAGGTGAGTGTCCTTGGATAATTTTTTTAACTTTATACTATTACAAAAGGATAAGATTATAGAGCTTTTAATACAACATATGAGTTTAACTGTTACATCTATTTTGATAGCTATAATAGTTGGAGTTCCTCTTGGAATAATTATTTCAAGAATCTCATCTCTTAGAAAAATAATACTTGGATTTGTAAACTTAGTCCAAGCAGTTCCGTCTATGGCACTTTTGGGTCTTCTTGTACCTATACTTGGGATAGGAAGTAAACCAGCCATATTTATGGTAGTAGTCTACTCATTACTACCAATTGTAAAAAATACGTATATAGGTATAACCAGTATTGACCCAGTCGTATTAGAATCAGCTAAAGGTATTGGTCTTACAAGAAATCAGACATTATTTAAAATACAATTTCCTTTAGCACTACCTATAATAATGGGTGGGGTTAGAATTTCTGCTGTTACAGCTGTTGGTTTGATGACTCTTGCTGCGTTTATAGGTGCAGGTGGTCTAGGATATTTAGTATTTTCAGGTGTTCAAACTGTAAACAATAATATGATTTTAGCAGGAGCAATTCCATCATGTATAATTGCACTACTAGTTGATTATTTATTTAGTAAAATTGAAGTTGCAGTTACTCCAAAAGGATTAAATCCAAAAGCACCAAAGAAAAATTATATAGCACTTAAAGTAATATCTGTTGTAGTTGTTGTTTCAATGTTGTTTGTTGTTTTTAGTTCAAGTTTTTCAGGTAAGAAAGATACAATAACTATTGGTTCTAAAGATTATACAGAACAACTTATACTTGGTAATGTTTATGCTGAATTAATAGAAAAAAATACAAATCTTAATGTTAAGAAAAATTTAAATCTAGGTGGTTCATCTGTTGCATTTAATGCAATTAAATCTGGTGAACTAGATATGTATGTGGATTATACAGGTACACTTTTGGTAAATGTAATGAAACATACTCCAATTAAAGATGCTGATGAAGCATATAAGGTTGTAAAAGATACTATGGAAAAAGAAAATCAGTTAACTTTACTTGACCCTCTTGGATTTAATAATACTTATACATTAGCCATGATGCCTGAGACTGCCGAAAAGTATGGAATAAATACTATTTCTGATTTGACTAAATATGGTAAAGACTTTACTTTCTCGCCAACTTTAGAGTTTGAAAATAGAGAAGATGGTCTTATAGGAATCGCTAGAGATTACGGATTAAAGTTTAAAGATGTAAAAGCAATGAATGGAAGTTTAAGATATACAGCTTTAGCTAATAATGAATCTCAAGTTATAGACGCATTCTTAACTGATGGTCTTATTAAAAAGTTCAATCTTAAGATACTAGAAGATGACAAAAACTTCTTTGTACCATATTATGCAGCTCCATTAGTAAGAGAAGATACTTTAAAGAAATATCCTGAGTTAGAAAAAGTTATGAATATGCTTTCAGGTAAAATAAATGAAGAGACTATGAGAGAACTTAACTATCAAGTTGATGAGCTTGGTAAATCACCAGAGGACGTTGCTCATTCATTCTTAGTTAAAGAAGGTTTAGTATAAAAAATTAATAGTTCCTATCAAAGACTTAAGTTATAGATAATATTTTATATATTGTCTATAACTTATTTTTATGTATATCAAAACAATGACTGAATTTTTTATTTAGAATTAAGTTTCAAATTGAATGAACAAGTACAACCAATTTTGAATATAAATATAATAAATGTGATTATATATAATTTTATTGTCTAGTTAATTAATATTGATACATAGTCTTTTTTCGATTAAATCGAAGGGAGGAGGTAGATTATTATGGATAATTATAAGAAAGTAAAGCAAGTATTATGGATAATTTTATTTGCTAATTTTGCAGTAGCATTATTAAAAATCATTATTGGTAATCAAATCAAGAGTTATAGTATGACAGCTGATGGATTCCATTCTCTGTCAGATGGAGCATCAAATATAGTAGGACTGATAGGCATTTTCTTTGCGTCTAAACCAAAAGATAAAAATCATCCCTATGGACATAAAAAATTTGAAATTATAACTAGCTTATTTATTAGTGGAATGTTGTTTGTTATAGCAATTAAGATAATTCTTAGTGCAGTGTCAAGAATATCCAATCCAATTACACCTTCTATAACTATAGAAAGTCTAATTGCTTTAGTAATTACACTTTTTATAAATATTTTTGTATGTATGTATGAATATAGGATTGGAACTAAACTGAATAGCTATGTCTTGATTTCAGATTCACTGCATACAAGAAGTGATATTTTTGTATCTCTAGGAGTATTAGTTACTCTAATTGGTGTAAAATTAGGATTCCCAGTAATAATAGAATCTATAGTACCTATTATAATCTCTGCATTTATAATTTACTCAGCTTATGGAATATTTAAGCCATCTATTGGAATTTTAGTAGATAGGGTAGCTGTAGAGGAGGATTATATAAGAGAAATTGTGTTTGAATTTAATGAAGTAAGAGATGTCCACAATATCAGAAGTAGGGGAAGTAAAAGTTCTATTTATATTGATATGCATGTGATGGTAGACCCCTTTATAAGTATAGAGCAATCTCATGATTTAACACATAAAATTGAAAAACAAATCCAAGAAGAGATTAATGAAAATGCTCAAGTAATAGTTCATATTGAACCTTTTTATAGCTTTTAATTTGGTTATAAAATGTCAATCGTAAAATTTTATAATTTATAAAAAAAATATTATACCATAAATAATTTATAAAAAATATTTATGGTATAATATTTTTTGTAAAGAAAAGAAGTCTTAATATATCTAAGGAGGAGTTTATAATGAGATACGTTGAATATGGGAAAACAGGGAAAATGGTTTCAGTAGTTGGTTATGGTGGATTAAGGTTTGATTTAGAGAAAAGCAATCAAGAAAATGCCGATTTAGTTAAATATGCATATGAAAAAGGTATTAATTACTTTGATACAGCACCAGGGTACTGTGATGATAGAAGTGAAGATATATTTGGACTAGCTTTTAGACAAATGATGGCGGAAGGTAAAACTGATTTTTATGTATCAACTAAAGAAAAACCAAAAGTGTGTGATACATCAGAAAAAGCTATAGCAGCTGTAAAAAAATCAATAGAGAGATTAGGCGTATCTAAAATAAATTTTTATCATGTATGGAATATTAGAAAGATGGAGCATTACGAACTAGCTATGAGACCTGGAGGTCAATATGAAGGATTATTAAAATGTAAAGAAGAAGGATTGATTGACCATATAGTATTCTCATCACATCAGCCAGGAGACGAAGTTATAGAGATTCTTGATGAAAATAAGTTTGAAGGTGTAACTATGGGAATCAATATATTAAACTTTCCATATAGATTAAAAGGAGCTAAATATGCTGTTGATAATGGATATGGTGTTGTAGCTATGAATCCATTAAGTGGTGGAACTATTCCAAAATACAATAAAGAGCTTTCTTTTTTAGCAAAAGAGGATGAAAGCACTATAGAAGCCGCCTTAAGATTTAATATAGGAATTCCACAAATAAGCGTATCTTTGATAGGATTTAATAAAAAGCAAGATATAGATGATGCATGTAAGATTGCAGATGAAAATAGAATTTATTCAGATGAAGATATACATGACATTGAAACAAGATTAAATCAAAATATGAATGAAATATGTACAGGATGTGGGTACTGTAAGGTATGTCCAAAAGGTATTAATACTCCAGCTTACATGCTTTTTTATAATGAAAAGCAGATGTTTAAAAAGAGTGATGAAGAGATGACAAAATTAGTTTATGGATTAGGACATTGGAATTATACAATGAATAGTGATGCAAAAGCTGAAGAATGTATATCTTGTGGAAAATGTGAAATTGAATGTACTCAGCATTTACCTATAATCGATAGATTAAAAGAGATTAAAAAATGGGAAGAAGATGGAGTTAATAATGTTACAGTGTAATTAATTTATATTATGCTAGAAATTCATTATTTAGGAATACTTTAGAATATGGTTTTAGTATCTAAGGAGACAAACTATAATATTGTCTCCTTAAATTATGTTTTTGTACTTTACTAATAAATACTATATATATAGTATCTATTTAAATATAGCATTAATAAAGTAAATATTGTGGTTGTAAATAAAGACTTATTCAATTAAAATAAAACAAGTAAGGATATTATAAAGGCGACTATTAAAATTAAGGGAATAAATTATAGGTAGTAACAAATCCTATATAATGAATGGATGGTGATATATATTGATGAGTAAAATATTAAAATACAAAAATGAGATGTTGTTATTTATATTAGTTGTAATAACCTATCTAATAATAACTAAGATATTTTTTTCAAAAACCACTATATTTTATGATTTGAACAATACTTATGATGTGTTATTAGATACAGATACTGGCGTTTTATTCAATTTAAATGTATTTGCTATAAATCAAGATAATAGTAAACACATATTATTTTCAGCAATTATATCAATTTTTGCATATCCAATATACTTATTTTGTACATCAATAGCAAATCCAGGAACAGCCGATTTTAATAGCGCTTATGGATTTGGATTGATTTGTCTACAAATAATAACTAGCGCGATGTCTATAACTTTAGTTTTTAATCATATTAAAAAGATAAAAATGCAGAGGTTAACTTTAATTTTACTTACTATGATAATGATATTTTCTTTCCCACAACTATTTATGACTTTGAATGTAGAGAGATTTATATATAGTCAGTTTTCGTTAATATTTTTTATACTTATTGCAAATAAGATGAAAGGAAAAAATTCTTATTTGGTTGAATTAGCTGCTATCCCTTTGTTTGGAATAACTATTAGCAATATATATTTGTATTTTTTTAATATTATATTTGAATTTAAGCTAAAATTAGGAAAAATGTTAAAACATTTAGCTACATTTATCTTAATAGCATATATTTGTGTAGTTTCAACGAAATCTTATGAGAGTTTTATGAACCTTGGCAATGTAATACAGTATGACACGAAATTTATAAGAAGTGGACCAATTTTAGAAAAAATTGCAATGATTATAGAAAGATTGTTGTATTCAGTTTTTTATTTTCCTGGAGCAGAGCTTAAAAAAGGTCTGTTTTTGCAAAATGGAGAAGTTGCGACAATACCAGTTATTCTTACATTATTAGCATTTTGTTTTTGTGTTTTGTCAGTTATTGAAAACTCAGAAAAAAGAGTTCCTAAACTATGTATGGGAATAATTATATTCAACTTAGTTTTACATGGAATAATAGGATATAATCTAGTTAATTCAAGTATAATGGCTATAAATTTTAGTTTTGCAGTTATAGTCTTATTGGCTTATTTCACTAAAGCACTTAGAAAAAATGAAAAAAATATGTACAATATATTTCTATCATTGTTACTGGTTACTATAATAATTAGTAATGTAAATGGATTTATAGAAATTTTAAATATAGGGATAAAGTCATATCCTGTTTAAAAAATAATATTGAAAGGGTAGTAAGTTTATGAAACAGACAAATACAAATGTAAAGCTTCTTACTAAAATTTCAGATTATATAAAACTAATGAGAATAAAGCAATATATAAAGAATTTCTTTGTATTTTCGGCTATAATTTTTTCAAATAACATACTAAATACAAATTTACTATTAAAGACATTTATTGCATTTGTATGTTTTTGTCTTATATCATCATCAGTATATGCATTGAATGATGCTATAGATATGGATAAAGATAAAAAACATCCTAAAAAACGTAATAGACCAGTTGCAAGTGGGAGAATAAGTAAAAAAAATGCTAATATACTATTTGTAATATTAGCTTTGATTTCAATTAGTTTATCAATAGTTGTTAATTTCAGATTGACTATAATTCTTGTTCTTTATTTGATAAATAATATATTATATTCTCTTAAATTAAAGAATCTAATATTATTAGATGTGTTTTCAATATCTCTTGGATTTATATTTAGGGTTTATGCAGGGTGTGTAGCCATAGATGTAAACTTATCAAATTGGATAATATTATGTACCTTTTTCTTATCTTTGTACTTAGCTTTTGGAAAACGTAAAAAAGAAATAGAGACTTTAAGAGATGATGCAATTGAACATAGAAAGATACTAGAAGATTATGACATAGAAAATCTAAATCAAATGATGGTAGTTATGTTAAGTTCTACAATTGTGTGTTATGCTTTGTATTCTACAAGTAATCCAGAAAAACCACATATGATATTTACAACAATATTTGTAGTTTATGGTGTACTTAGATATAATTATATAATTAACACTACAAATGAAGGAAATCCTACCGAGATTGTATTAAAAGACTGGACTTTAAAAATAAACGTAATATTGTGGATAATTGCATGTTTAATAATATTAATTTTTTAGTGATAGGATGGGGAAATACTTATGAAAAAAAGTGTATTATTACTCGATGTAGATTATACTGTTATAAATACTGATAGCATGTTAGATTTTTTTATTTATTCTTTAAAAAATAAAACATTTAAAACTATTATAAAGTTGCCATATATTGTTTTTACTCTAGCTATGTACTTACTTAGAATAGTACCTTTGAAAAGAGCAAAAGAGGCAATCTTTCATCCAATAGTAGATTTTAGTGAAGAAGATTTAAAATTTTTTTTTGATGACTGTATTATGAAAAAAATTAACGAGTCTATGAAAAAAATTATTTACAAAAACAAAAAAGAACATAATATTATAATTATGATAACAGCATCTCCATATGCGTATATGAAATACTTTAAACATTATGGTTTTGCAGATGAGGTTATAGGCACTGAGTTGTTTTATGAAAATTCAAGATATAAAAACCAATTTGTGGGGGAAAACTGTAAGGGAATTGAAAAAATACATAGAATAAAGGCTGTATTAGATAAGCTTGGGATAGAGATTGATTATGAAAATTCATATGCATATTCGGACTCTAAGAGTGATTTACCTATGCTTTCATTAGCTAAAAATGCTTTTTTGGTTAGTAAAAAGAATGGTGAGGTTATAGAACGAATAAATTCATAACTTAATGTCACTTAGAATAGGAGGGAATAGTTTGGGATATTTACACATATTAATTTTATCTATGGTTCCTGTAACAGAATTAAGAGGAGCCATTCCTATAGGTATTGCAATGGGTTTAAATCCTATGTGGGTTTATGTATTTAGTGTAATTGGTTCTACTTTGGTATCAATTCCCTTGATATTAACATTTAGGCATGTATTGCAATTTTTAAGAGGGAAAAAATTATTTAAAGGGATTGCAGATACAATTGATAGAAAAATAAATTCAAGAATGAAAAAATTAAAAAGTGTTTCAATGATAGGTATAATACTATTTGTAGGGATACCACTTCCAACTACAGGAACATGGACCGCATCTGCTATAGCTTCTATACTAAAAATGAGAATAAAAGATGCCTTTGTAGGAGTATTTATTGGTAATTTATTATCAGGAGTTATAGTTTCAGCACTTTCTCTACATATAATATAAAACTATCCAAGCAATATGTTTGGATAGTTTTTTTATGAGTATCATTTAAATTCATTTTGCTCTAAAATGTTTACTATGGCTAAAGAAATATAGTATAGTATTATTTGTGAGGAAAGTACTAAAAATTTTCCTACTAATAAAATAAATTTTTTATATAGAATAAAATTTCAATCACAATAAATTTTAATTAATAGACTAAGGAGGTTTTAAAGTGGAAAATTCAAGCACTAATTTAGGAAATGAAAGTGTAGGAAAATTGTTATTTAAACTTGCTACGCCCGCTATTATTGCACAAATCGTAAATGTTTTATACAACATAGTGGATAGGATTTTCATTGGAAGAATGGAAAGTGGAGAAGTTGCTATGGCAGGTGTCGGAGTAGCATTTCCGATAATAATTATAATAACTTCATGTAGTTATTTAATTGGTATGGGAGGAGGACCATTAGCTGCTATAAAAATGGGTGAACAAGATAATGATGGTGCAGAGAAAATAATGAGTAATAGTTTTTCTGTATTAGTGATTTTAGCAATACTTTTAACTATAGGTTTTCAGATTGGAAAAGAGCCTTTGCTTTGGATGTTTGGGGCAAGTGAATCTACTATTGGATATTCGATGGATTATTTAAAAATTTATTTAATAGGTACAGTATTTGTTCAAATCTCATTGGGAATGAACACTTTTATAAATACCCAAGGATTTGCTACAACTGGTATGATTACAGTTGCTATAGGTGCTTTGATAAACATAATACTTGACCCAATTTTTATATTTGGTCTTAATATGGGTGTAAAAGGAGCTGCATTAGCCACTATAATTGCACAAGGTGTTTCCGCTATTTGGGTATTGGTGTTTCTATTTGGAAAAAAAAGTATACTTAAGATAAAAAAGA
Organism: Clostridioides sp. GD02377; assembly: GCF_045899875.1. Lineage (NCBI taxonomy): Bacteria > Bacillati > Bacillota > Clostridia > Peptostreptococcales > Peptostreptococcaceae > Clostridioides > Clostridioides sp. GD02377. Next base: position 69,542 of record NZ_JBJODA010000015.1, on the reverse strand, counting down.
AGTATATGATACCTAAAGTAAGTATTATATTACCAGTCCTGGCGTTAGGAATATCTCCATTTATAATGCAATCTACAGAAAGTCTAGTACTTATAGCATTAAATAGTAAATTGCAGATGTATGGAGGAGATTTAGCAGTAGGTTCAATGGCTATAATGAGTAGTATAATGCAAATTCTTATGCTTCCTAATATGGGCTTTACACAAGGAGCACAACCAATAATAAGTTATAATTATGGTTCAGGACAACTTGATAGAGTCAAAAAGACATTTAAATTGTGCCTATTGTCATGTTTTACATATTCTACTATTTTGTGGATTCTACTTATGATGTTCCCTGCATTTTTTGTTGGTATATTTAATAAGAATCCGCAGTTACTTAGCATGACTAGTTGGAGTATAAAAATATATTTTGCAGGTTCTTTTATGTTTGGAATTCAACTAGCTTGTCAACAAACATTTTTAGCACTTGGAAAAGCAAAAATATCTTTGATTTTAGCTCTTCTTAGAAAAGTTGTACTTTTGATACCTTTAATATTTATACTTCCAACATTTTTTAATGAAAAACTTTTTGCAGTACTTTTAGCAGAGCCAATTGCAGATATAACAGCAGCTACTATAACAGCAATCTGTTTCTTTATATTTTATAAAAGCTCTCTATCAAAATCTAAAACGACAGAAGAATAATATATATAATATAAAATTTCCATGAAAATATTTTAATAGATAAAAATTAGAATTTGTATTTTAATTTAATAAGATATTTTCTATAATGTATAAAGATATAAAGTTGAATTAATTTTTAAAATTACAATAAGAAAAATGTAAGTATTTGCAATATTAATGGTATAATATTTACAGATATGATAATTAATAAAAGGAAAGGATGTTTATATAATGGAAAATGATTTAACAATGCAAGAATTACTTGACCAGCAAGAACAAGTATTCAGCAAAGTGAAAGTTGGAGAATTAATAACTGGAAAAATAATTGCAGTGAGAAATGATGAAGTACAATTAGGATTAGACTACGGGTTTGATGGGATAATACCTATAAGTGAATTAAACATAGAAAAAAATCAATATATAGAAGACTTATACCATATAGGTGATGAAGTAAGTGCTGTAATAACAAAAGTATCTCAAAAAGATGGGACAATAACTTTATCTAAATTACAATTTGATAAAAGAAATGATTTTGCAGAATTACAAAAAGCTTATGATGAACATAGAATAATAACTGTAAATGTTGAAAAAAATATAGACAAAGGTGTATTTGCTAATTACAATACATATACATTTTTTATACCAATCTCTCAACTTGATACAAAGTTTATTACAGATACATCTAAATTTGTTGGTCTTAATTTAGAAGTTTATATAAGAGACTTTGATATTAGAAAGAATAGACTTGTAGCATCTCATAGAGATGTATTACAAGAACGTATAAATAAAGAGAAAGAAGAAAGAAGAGCTCAAATTAAAGCAGAAAAAGAAGCTGAAAGAGCTAGAATCAAACAAGAAAGAGAAGAAGAAAAAGCTCGTATTAAAGTAGCAAAAGAAGAATTATTTAATTCTCTTGAAGTTGGACAAAAAAGAGATGGTAAAGTAACGAAGATAATGTCTTATGGAGCATTTGTGGATATTGGTGGAATTGAAGGATTAGCACATATAAATAATTTAGCTTGGGCAAGGGTTGAAAATGTTGAAGATGTTGTTTCAGAAGGTCAAGAAGTAGAAGTTTATGTGTTAGATGTAAATAAAGATACTAAAAAAATTGCATTAGCATTAAAAGACATAAATAATGACCCATGGGATTTAATAGCAAAAGAAGTGAAAATTGATGATGTTGTTAATGCTAAGGTTCTTAGAATAATAGAAAAGGGAGCTTTTGTTCAAATTAAAGAAGGTGTAGATGCTTATTTACCGATATCTGAATTGAGCGATACTAGAGTTGCTAAAGTTACTAATATTGTTAATATTGGAGATGAAGTTAAAGTTAAAATTCTTGACTTTAAACCAAAGACTAAAAGAATGTTAGTTTCAGTAAAAGAAGCGACTAGAGAGCCAGAAGAAGATATAACAGAATACCTAGAAGTAGAGGAATCTTTAGGAAGTATTGGAGAATTATTTAAAGATAAATTTAAAGATTTAGAAGTATAAAATAATTTAAAATGGGGCTGTTTTAAAACATTACTCTGTCTATTATGACAGCTTTAGTTTTGAAATAGCCCTTTAGCTATCTACAAAAAATTATATAAAATATCAGGAGGAAACTTAATGAAAAAGTCTATTATAGATGTACATTGTCATACCTTAATAAGTGGACATGCACATAGTACTTTTAAAGAAAATGTCGAAGAAGCAGTTCATAAAAATATAAAATATCTAGGAATATCAGACCATGGACCTAATATGCCAGGAGGGCCACATCCATTTTATTTTTATAATTTACATCTACTTCCACGAAAAGTACAAGATGTAAGAGTCCTTAGAGGAATAGAAGGAAATATAATGGATTATGATGGAAATTTAGATGTTCAGGAAGATATGTTACAGCATCTAGACTATGTAATTGCAAGTCTTCATAGACCTTGTATAATTTCAGGAACAAAAGAAGAAAATACAAATGCTATTTTGAATGTAATGGATAAACCTAAAGTAAAAATAATTGGTCATCCAGATGATAGTAGATATCCTTTAGATTATGAATCTATAGTAAAGAAAGCTAAAGAAAAAAATATTCTTTTGGAAATAAATAATTCCTCATTAAGTTCAAACTCTCATAGAACTGGAACTTGGGAAAATGCAAGTCACATGCTAATGTTATGTAAAACACATGGGGTAAGAGTGATTCTTGGTACAGACTCTCATATATGTTATTCTATAGGCGAATTTGAAAATGCAGAGAAAGTTTTAAAATCAGTAGATTTCCCAGATGAATTGGTCATAAATTATCATGAAGACGAAATTATAGAGTTTTTTGATATAAATTTTTAGAATCGTGGGAGTGAAAAAATTTGAGTAAAAATAAGTTTATCTATATGAATTATTATGACAATGGTTATTTTAAAAAAGGAATGGTTATATATATGCTTTTAGCACTTGTAATTTTAGCTACAATTTTTATATATTCAACCAAAATCTTATATCTTTTATGTATAGTAACAGCAGTTTTTCTTTTTAAACAAGGACGTGATTTTTTTAATAAATATGAGGGAAAAGTGTATCTTACTCTTGATAATCATTCAATATTAATAAATAATCAATGTATATTCAGTATAAAATCCAAAAAAAATCAAAAATTTAACTATAAAATAATAGAAAAAATAGAAGTGGTAAAAAAAGTATTAAATATATACACAGACGATTCTAATTATAAAATAAGATTGAGTGCACTGAGTTTTGAAGATGAAAAAAAATTATTAAATATTATAGACGAAAAGTTGAAAAAATTTAAGGGATAACACTATACTGTTTTCAATAGTTAGCATGGTTTATAAAATTACTTGTTAAAAATAAAAAATAAAAAAATATAGATATTTATTTTTTTTGTGTTGACAATATATTTTAATGTGTATATAATAACTATTAAATCAAAATATTTAGAAAATTTAAATGATTAAAAAAGCAATGAATAGAAGCAGTAAGAACAATGAAACTTTCAGAGAGCTAAAGTATGGTGTGATTTAGTAGTTGATAGTTCTGAACTTGTCTAGGAGCTGTTTCCTAAGATTTATGTCTTAGGATAATCGGAGTAATTCCACGTTATAGGAAATATAGTCATTATAATTATTTATGTTGGCTATTACTAAGAGAGCTTTTTAGAAAGCTAAATAGAGTGGTACCGCGAGCAAAACCTCGTCTCTAATTTTACTAGAGATGGGGTTATTTTTATTCTAATGATAAAATTAATATTTATTCTTATGAATTAAATGGGGTAGGATTGCGTCGATATAAGGTATACTGGATACAAAAAACATAAAAGGGGGAAATAACATGAAATATGGAAAGTATAAAAAGTATGGAAAAATGCAAATAGAAAATCGTAAATGGCCAGACAAAGAGATATTTAAGGCTCCAATTTGGTGTAGTGTTGATTTAAGGGATGGAAATCAATCACTACCAACACCTATGAGTGTAGATGAAAAAGTCAGAATGTTCAAAATGCTTTTAGATACAGGATTTAAGGAAATAGAAGTGGGATTTCCATCAGCATCAAATACAGAGTACACATTCTTAAGAAAATTAATAGATGAGAATATGATTCCAGATGATGTAACTATACAAGTTCTTACACAATCCAGAGCTCATCTTATAGAAAAAACATTTGAATCAATAAGAGGGTGTAAGAAAGCAATTATACATTTATATAATTCTACATCAGTTCTTCAAAGAGAAGTAGTCTTTAATATGAGTAAGCAAGAAATAATAGATATAGCAGTTGAAGGGGCAAAATTGTTCAATGAAGAGATAAAAAAATATCCAGAGACAGAGTTTACTTTTGAATATTCACCAGAAAGTTTTACAGGAACAGAAATGGATTATGCACTTGAAATATGTGAGGCAGTGATAGATGTCTGGAAGCCAACTCCACAAAAGAAAGTGATAATAAATCTTCCATCAACAGTGGAAATGGCAACACCAAATGTATATGCAGACCAAATAGAATGGTTTTGTGAAAATGTAAGTTGTAGAGATTCTATCATATTAAGTTTGCATACTCATAATGATAGAGGGACTTGTACAGCAGCAAGTGAACTTGGATTATTAGCTGGGGCAGATAGACTTGAGGGTACCTTATTTGGAAATGGTGAAAGAACTGGGAATATGGATATAGTGAATGTCGGACTTAATCTTTATACACAAGGAATAGACCCAGAGTTAGATTTTAGCAATATTGATAAGATAAGAGAAATATATGAGGGATGTACAAAACTTGTAGTCCATGATAGACATCCATATGCAGGGAATCTTGTACATTGTGCTTTTTCTGGTTCTCATCAAGATGCTATTAGAAAAGGCATGATAGCAATGAAAAACAGAGCTAATGATTACTGGGAAGTTCCATATTTACCAATAGACCCTCATGATATAGGAAGAGAATACAAAGAGATTATTAGAATAAATAGCCAATCCGGAAAAGGAGGAGCTGTTTATATAATGGAAACAGATTATGGATTTATGATACCTAAGAATATGCATTCTGATTTTGGAAATGTAGTAAAAATGGAATCTGATAGAATAGGGGAAGAGCTTAGCAGTGAAGCAATATTTAACTTATTTAAGAAGGAATATATTGATGTTGAGAGCCCTTATAAAGTTAAAAAATATAAAATAAAATCAATGGATGAACTAAACTATGAAAATGATGATTCTAATGATACTAATATGATTGAGATGACCGCAAGAGTAACTTACATGGGAAATGAACAAAGAATTGTTGGTATAGGAAATGGACCTGTAGATTCGTTTAATAATGCATTAAAAGAATGTGGCATGAAAGATTACAAATTCAGATACTATTGGGAGCATGCATTAGAAGAAGGCTCACATTCAAGAGGTGTCGCTTATGTAGGGATAGAACACAATGATAAAGTCTATTTTGGTGTAAGTATATCAGAAAATATAAATACAGCAGCTATTAATGCACTTATGAACGCGATAAATAAAAGTTATATTGAGGAGGAAGTAAAAGATGGGGATGACTATGACACAGAAAATCTTAGCAAAACATGCTAATTTAAATGAGGTTAAGAAAGGGCAGCTAATTGAAGCAGATTTAGATATAGTTTTAGGAAATGATATAACATCACCAGTAGCAATTAGAGAGTTCGAAAAATTAGGTATTGAAGATGTTTATGATAAGACTAAAGTAGTAATGGTCTTAGACCACTTTGCACCTAACAAAGATATAAAAAGTGCAGAGCAATGTAAGTTTACAAGAAGTTTTGCGAAGTCAAAAGGCGTTATAAATTTCTTTGATGTAGGAGAGATGGGAATAGAACATGTTCTTCTTCCTGAAAAAGGGATAGTAACAGCTGGAGATGTAATTATAGGTGCAGATTCACATACTTGCACATATGGAGCCTTAGGAGCATTTTCCACTGGAGTAGGCTCAACTGACATGGGAGCAGGTATGGCTACAGGAAAATGTTGGTTTAAGGTACCTGGAGCAATAAAATTTATACTGAAGAATAAACCAAGTAAATGGATAAGTGGTAAAGATGTAATACTTCATATAATAGGTAAGATAGGTGTTGATGGTGCACTTTATAAGTCAATGGAGTTTTGTGGAGATGGAGTAAAGTATTTATCTATGGATGATAGATTTACTATTTGTAATATGGCAATAGAAGCAGGTGCTAAAAATGGAATTTTTTCAGTAGATGATAAAACTATGGAATATATAAATTCACATAAGTGTACAACAATAACGAAAGATGTAAGTGTATATGAAGCAGATGAAGATGCTGTTTATGATGAAGTATATGAAATTGATTTAGCTGAATTAAAAGAGACAGTAGCTTTTCCTCATCTTCCTGAAAACACTAAAACAGTAGATGAGATTGATAAGGATATAAAGATAGACCAAGTTGTAATCGGTTCTTGTACAAATGGAAGAATATCAGACCTTGAAGTAGCGGCTGAAATCATGAAAGGTAAAAAAGTAGCAGATGGAGTCAGAGTAATGATATTCCCTGGAACTCAACAAGTATATCTTGAAGCTATAGAAAGGGGTTATATCACTACATTTATAGAGGCAGGAGCAGCAGTTTCCACTCCAACTTGTGGACCTTGTTTAGGAGGTCACATGGGAATACTTGCATCAGGAGAAAAATCAATTTCAACAACAAATAGGAACTTTGTAGGAAGAATGGGGCATGTTGATTCAGAAGTATATCTTTCAAGCCCAGCTGTAGCAGCAGCATCAGCTATAACTGGTAAAATATCAAAACCATCAGAGATAATTTAAAGGAGGTAAAGTTTATGATTGCTAATGGAAGTGTTTTTAAATTCGGAGATAATATAGATACAGATGTAATAATACCAGCTAGATATTTAAATATAGCTGATTATAAAGAATTAGCTATGCATTGTATGGAGGATATTGATGATAAATTTGTTTCTAAGGTAAAAAAAGGAGACATTATAGTTGCCACTAAAAACTTTGGTTGTGGTTCATCAAGAGAACATGCTCCAATTGTAATAAAAGAAAGTGGAGTATCCTGTGTAATTGCTTCTACTTTTGCTAGAATATTCTTTAGAAACTCTATAAATATAGGGCTTCCTATACTTGAATGTGAAGAGGCTGCTAACAATATAGAAGAAGGAGATAATATAGAAGTAGATTTTTCTACAGGTGTCATAAAAAATATAACAAAAGGAAAAGAGTATAAGGCAGAACCATTTCCTGAGTTTATGCAAAATATTATACTAAATGAAGGCTTAATCAATTCAATAAAAGTAAACAGGGGGTAGTGGGTTATGAATTATAATATAGCAGTCATAAAAGGTGATGGTGTTGGACCAGAAATAATAGAAGAAGGTATAAAGGTTCTAAATAAAATTTGCTTTAAATTTAACCATAGATTCGATTGTGAATATGTATTAGCTGGAGGATGTGCTATAGATGAAACTGGAGAGGCTTTACCAAATAAAACTGTTGAAGTTTGTCGAAAAAGTGAGGCTGTATTACTTGGTGCTGTTGGAGGTCCAAAGTGGGATAAATGTAAGGGTGATATAAGACCAGAAGCAGGTCTTTTAAAGCTAAGAGAGTCATTGGGATTATTTGCCAACTTAAGACCAGCTACAATGTATGAAAGTATAAAAGAAGCTTCACCACTTAGAGCAGATATAGTTGAGAAAGGCATTGATTTTATTGTTGTGAGAGAGTTAACAGGGGGCATTTATTTTGGAGAACGTGGAAGAAAAATTATTGATGGCATTGAAAATGCTTATGATGTAGAGACATATAACGAGAATGAAATAAGAAGAATTGGAAAAAGAGCTTTTGAAATAGCTAGAGATAGAAAAGGAAAACTTATAAGTGTGGATAAGGCAAATGTGCTTGAGAGTTCAAGACTATGGAGAAGTATAATGGAAGAACTAGCTAAAGAGTTTGAGGATGTAGAGTTATCTCATATGTATGTTGATAATGCTGCGATGCAAGTTGTAAGAGACCCTAGTCAGTTTGACGTAATAGTAACTAATAATATATTTGGAGATATAATATCTGATGAAGCATCCATGATTACAGGTTCTATAGGTATGTTACCATCAGCATCACTTAGAGAAGATAGTTTTGGTATGTATGAGCCAATACATGGAAGTGCACCTGATATAGCAGGAAAAAATATTGTAAACCCAATTGCAACTATTCTATCTGTAAGCATGATGCTAAGACATAGTTTTAATTTAGAAGAGGAAGCTAAGTGTATTGAAGGTGCTGTGCAAAGTGTACTTAATAAAGGCTATAGAACTAGTGATATTTATAATAGTATGGGAACTGTTGTAGGAACTAAGGAAATGGGCGAATTAATAGTAAATGAAATTTAGAATTATAATTTAATTTATATAATACAGATTGAATGTATGATTTGGGAAATTAGTAAAAAATCTGTTTTAATATAGTTTATTTTTAGAGCACAATATGGTTTTGAGTAATTTTAATTACATAAAACCATATTGTGTTTTTTTAGAAAGTAATACATAAGATTAAAGTCATCATATCGAAATAGTCTATTTTTAGTATTAGAAGTTTGCAGGTATTTAATTAATATTATATAATATATTTTAGAATTATTTAATATTAAGCAACTATCAATGTAGGTTAGGAGATGGATTTTTTGGCAAAGTATAAGGTTTTAAAGAAGCAAAATAGTAGCAAATCTTGTTTAGTTTGTGGAACACAGAATGAACTAGGACTTAAAGCAGATTTTTATGAACTTGAAAATGGAGAACTTGTATCAATTTGTAATACAAAAGATTGGCATCAGAGTTATCCAGGAAGAGTACATGGAGGTATGTCTGCTGCAATATTGGATGAGACTATTGGAAGAGCTGTAAGTATAAATGATGACCAAATTTGGGGAGTGACAGTATCTTTAGAATTGAAATATAAAAAGCCAGTGCCAACGGATGCGACTATAAAAGTTGTTGGAAGAATAACTAAAGAAAATAGGAAATTGTTTGAAGGTACAGGTGAAATCATTCTACCAAATGGAGATGTAGCAGTGACAGCAACTGGAAAATATATGAAAATGCCTATTGGTCAAATTTCAGAAGGTGACTTTTCTGATGAAGAATGGTTTTTCGAAGAATCAAAAGAAAATGTAGAATATATTGAACTTTAATTAAAAAAAATTTATATCTAAAAAACATAAAATTAAAAAATTCTATAAAAAATATAAAATAAAAATAAATTAGCTATACTAAAAAGATTTCTCTTAATAGCATTAAATTTACATATCAAAAAAATTAATTTACATAGCTAAAAAGTCTATTTTTTTTGAGAGTATATTTCAGAATATTCAGACTTGTGATGATGTACAAAATGAATGATTTCATAAAATATATAATAAAAATTATATATAAAAAATAAATTTTATGTTGACATAGTTAATTCAGCTTGATATTATAGTTATTAAAAATAAGGACAGTAAAAACGCTATCCATATTACAAACTAAAAAAGGGGGGAATTATAATGAGTAAGAAATTATTTATTCCTGGTCCTATTGATGTTAAAGAAGAAGTCTTGCAAAAGATGGCTACACCAATGATAGGACATAGAGGAAAAGATGCATCTGTACTCCAAAAGAGTATAAGTGAAAAAATGCAAAAACTATTCTATACAAACAACACGATACTTTTATCCACGTCATCCGGAACTGGTTTAATGGAAGGCTCCATTCGTTCCTGTACATCCAAAAAGGCAGCAGTATTTTCCTGTGGATCCTTTGGTGATAGATGGTACAAAATGGCAGTGGCTAATAATGTCCCAGCGGATATATTTAAAGTTGAATTAGGAGAGGCAACAACACCAGAAATGGTTGATAAGGTGCTTTCTACCGGAGAATACGATTTAATAACTGTAACTCACAATGAAACTTCAACTGGAATAAGAAACCCAATAGAAGAAATCGGAGAAGTTGTTAAAAAGTATAAAGATGTGGTCTACTGTGTAGACACTGTAAGTTCAGCCGGTGGAATAAAAGTCGAGGTTGATAAGATTGGAATAGATATTTGTATAACATCAGTACAAAAAGCACTGGGATTACCACCAGGAATGTCTATTTGCACATTTTCTCAAAAAGCAATCGATAGAGCTAAGCAAGTACCTTTTAGAGGAGTATATCTTGATTTGTTAGCAATGTATGAATACTTAATCAAGAAAAACTACCAATACCCTTCAACACCATCTCTTTCTCACATGTTCGCTTTAGATTTCCAATTAGATAATATATTAGATGAAGGCTTAGATAACAGGTTTAACAGACATGAAGACATGGCAAACTTAGTTAGAAACTGGGCTAAAAAACACTTCCAAATTTTTACCAATGAAAATCACTTATCCAATACACTTACTGTTATAGAAAATACTCAAGGTATTAGTGTATCAAATTTAAATTCAAAATTACAAGAACGAGGATTCCAGATAGCAAATGGCTATGGCGATTTAAAAGAAAAAACTTTTAGAATTTCACATATGGGTGACTATACTGTCGAAGATGTACAAGAATTACTAGATAATATTGATGATATATTAGGTTTTAATAAATAATATTATAAAATTATGTATTTTTAATAGAAATTTAGAATATATAGTAGAATATATTTTATAAAAATTACATATTAAATTTTTAACAAAGAATAGGGAAATTTGATATGACTTTAATAAAAAAATATTTTGAAAATTATATAAACAGAAAGTTAAACTAAATAAAGTGTTTTATGGATAAAAATACTTTAAAAAATAAAAATTGGGAAAATTAAGTGAATAAAAATTGGAGGAGTTTGTTATGTATAATATATTAATTACTGATGGAATAGAGAAAGAAGCAGCGAGAAAATTGAGAGAGTTAAATTTTAATGTGATAGAGCAGTTTTATGAAAAAGATGATTTAGGAGATAAACTTAAAGATGTTGATGTACTTGTAGTACGTTCAGCTACTAAAGTTACTAAGGATGTAATAGATAAAGCATTAGAGGGCAAAAAATTGAAGTTAATAGTAAGAGGTGGAGTAGGATTAGATAACATAGATGTTAAATATGCAGAAGCTAATGGCATAAAAGTTATGAATACTCCAAATGCAAGTAGTATATCTGTTGCAGAGCTTACAATAGGTCAATTATTTGTGCTTGCAAGATTCATAAATACTGCAAATGTAACTATGAGAGATGGAAAATGGGAGAAGAAAAAATATAAAGGTACAGAAATTAATGGAAAGACACTTGGACTTATCGGTTTTGGAAGAATTGCAAAAGAAGTTGCAAAGAGAGCTGAACTATTAGGTATGGATGTTATATATACTGACATAATGGGTGAAGCAAAAGGCTTTAACAAATATAGATTCTGTGATATGGAAGAAGTTTTAGAAAAGGCAGATTTCTTATCTTTACACATACCATTTGATAAGAATAAGGGGGCAGTAATAACTGAAAAAGAAATAAACAAGATGAAAGATGGTGCTTATCTAATAAACTGTGCAAGAGGCGGTTTAGTTGATGAGAAAGATTTACTAAAAGCATTAGATGAAGGTAAATTATCAGCAGCTGCTATAGATGTTTATGAACAAGAACCTACATTAAATCTAGACTTAGTAAATCATCCAAGAGTTTCTCCTACACCTCATATTGGGGCATCTACAGTAGAAGCTCAAGAAAGAATAGGAGAAGAAATAGTAAATGTGATTCAAGATTTCTTTCTTGACTTCAATAATCTAATAGAGGTAGCATTATAAAATATTTATATAATTAGGGGGAAATGAGTAATGGCAACTATTAAACCATTTAAGGCGATTAGACCAAATAAATATATAGTAGATAAAGTAGCAGCACTTCCTTACGATGTTATGAACAGTAAAGAAGCTAGAAAAATTGCAGAAGGGAATCCATATTCATTTTTGCATATAGATAAATCAGAAATTGATTTAGATGAAGATATAGATTTATATGATGAAAAAGTTTATTTAAAAGCGCGAGAAAATTTAGATGAATTTCGACAACAAGAAATTCTAGTAAAAGATGATAAAGAGTGTATATATATATATAAACAAATCATGGATGGTAGAGCTCAAGTTGGTATAGTAGCATGTATATCAGTTGATGAAAGCTTAAATGGAACAATAAAAAAACATGAATACACTCGACCAGAAAAGGAAATTGATAGAACTAAGCATATAAAATACTGTGATGCTAATACGGGAACTATACTTGTAACTTATAAACATCAAAGATTGATAGATGATATAATCAATGATTTTATGGATAATAATGACCCTTTATACGATTTTGTAACAGATGACAAGATAGAGCATACAGTATGGAAGATTGAGAATGATGATATAATATGTAATTTAGTAGATGAATTTGGGAAATTAGATTATCTATATATTGCAGATGGTCATCATAGGACAGCTTCAGCAGAAAATGTAGCAAAAGAAATGAGAGCTAAAAATCCAAACTATACTGGAAAAGAAGAATTTAATTATTTTATAGCTATGATTGCACCAGATGAGAACTTAATGGTTTTGGATTATAATAGAGTTATCAAAGACTTAAATGGTTTAAGTGAGGAAGAATTTATAAATAAAATAAAAGAAAATTTTGAGCTAGAAGAAATAGAAGGAAAAGAAAAATATAAACCTGACAAAAAAGGAACTTTCGGGATGTATCTAGGCAATAAATGGTACAAAATGGAGGCTAATAAGAATTTATTAGAAATAGAAGACCCTGTTGATTCATTAGATATTTCTATATTACAAGACTATGTTATTGATGCTATTTTAGGAATCGAGAATCCTAGAGTAGATAAAAGAATTGACTTTATTGGTGGTATAAGAGGTCTTGAAGAATTAGAAAAAAGAGTTAATGAAGATATGAAGATAGCTTTTGCAATGTATCCAACTAGTATTGAGGATTTGATAAGAGTAGCAGATGCAGGCAAGATAATGCCAGCAAAATCAACATGGTTTGAACCTAAAGTAAGATGTGGGCTATTTCTACATGAAATAAATGAATAATTAAACAAGGGCTAAAAAGTGAGATTTACACTTTTTAGCCCTTGTTTTTGTTCAAAGTTATATATGATATATAAACACTAGAAGATAATATTTTTAATAATAGTTACCTTTTTTTAGAAAATGGATAATTTTAATATATAGATAGCAGTATTCTATGTTATAATTTAGAATGAAAATTTATGTTTTATAATAATAAATTATATTTTCACACTTATAAAAATGAAAAAATAAAAGGACATTATAATGTTATGCTAGAATTATTATCCGATAATACATATTATTTTTTTGTATGAAATTAAGGGTATAGTAATTAATTAGAAAAGGAATGAATAATAATGAATATATTACATTATCAGTTTTGATAAATTAAAAATAGAGTTAGAGTTCTTAATATTTATTAAGAGTAAAGTATGAACCAAGGTTTTATAAATAAATCTGAAAGTATGTTGTTTAATTCTAATATAGGAAGAAATAAAATATTTATTAAAAAGTCTTAAAAATAGGAATGAATGCAAATGTTTGCAAAATGAATAAAGAATACTCGGTTTTAGTTAAATATTTTTTCTATTTTAAGATAATTTCCTACTGAAGAATTAAATAACATAATTATATAATGAGGATGTGAGTATGATTAACAGACTAAAGCCAAGAATATTAGGTATTAGTATCTTGTTTATTATTATAATTATTTTAACGGGTGGTGCTATTTTTAAGTTCAAGTTTAAATTAGATAATAAGTTAAAAGAAACCACACATACATATTTGTCCGAGTTTACAGAACATAATATAATTAATCTCAAGACAAAACTTAGTGGTCAATTTGACATGCTTGAATCTATTGCTAATTTTATTGGAAATTTGAACAATATAAATGATGAAATGGTAATTGATTTAATGGATTCTAGTGTAAATCGAAGTTCTTTAACTAGTATGACTGTTTCTAGATTGGATGGAAAAAGTTATTCTAATGATGGAATCATCAGTAATATTCAAGATAGAGATTACTTTAAAAAAGCTAAGAATGGGGAAAGGAATATATCAGAGCCTTTAAAATCTAGTATCGATAAAAAAGAAATAATAGTTTTATCAGCACCCATTTATAAAAGTGGGAAAATAGTGGGTGTTTTAAGTGGAATTTATGATTCAACAAAGTTAAATGAATTATTAGGATTATCAGCATTTGATGAAAAGGCAGATGTTTTTGTTGCAAAAAAAAATGGAGATATAATTGCTCAAAGTACAAATAGTAAAATGATATCCTGTATATTTAAACTTTTCAACAAAGATAATTGTAATGAAGTAGATTGTATAAAAACCATAAAAGAAAATATGAAAAATGATAAATCGGGATATTCTAATTATAATTTAGATAATGAGAAATTTATGCTAAATTATCGACCACTTGGGATTAATGATTGGTATGTTTTTTCTGTTGTACCAAATGAAATAGTGTCTATTCAGTCAGAAAATATATCTTATGATGTATATATATTCGCATTGGAAATACTACTAGTTATATTGATTTTCATAGTATACATAGCCTACATTATAAATAATAATACTAGGGTCATTATAAACGAAAAAGAAAAGTTCAAAGCACTTACAGATAATATACTAGGAGGTGTTAAAAACTGTCTGAAAGATGAAGATATGACTATGTCATATGTAAGTCAAGGGTTTCTAGAACTTACAGGTTACTCTGATGAAGATTTAAATAGAATATTTAAAAATAAATTTAAAGATATGATTTACAAAGAAGATATAGACAAGTTTAATCGTACTATCCTAAATCAGTTAGAAAAACAAGATAAAATTGAAGTTGAATATAGAATTGTAAAAAAAGATGGAAGTATAATTTGGATTTTAGAGAGAAGTAAATCTATAAAGGATAACAAAGGAAATGAGTGTATTCAGGGAGTTTTAACTGATATAACAGAACTTAAAAAGACACAAGAAGAGCTAAATTCAAAACGATTTGAAATAGAAGCTATAAATAATAATATTGTTGGTGGTATAGTTATAACTGAGATAAATGATGATTTTGACAGTATATATTTAAATGAAGGATATTTAAATATGATTGGATATACACGTAAACAACTGAAAGACGAACTAAATAATAAATTAATAAAACTGATTTTTAAAGATGATAGAAAAGGACTTATTGATAGTATTAATGAACAACTCAAAATAAGTGATACATTTGCGAGTGAACAAAGAATAGAGAAAAGGGATGGAACTATTATATGGATTTTATTAAAAGGTAGAAAAATAGTTTATGAAGATGGGAAATCTGTATTATGTAGTGTTATTGTAGATATTACTTCTGCTAAACTATTAGAACAACAGCTTAAAAAAAGTGAAGAACGTCATGAGATTATTATAAAACAGACTCAAAATATCATAGTAGAATGGGATATAGAAAAAGACCAAATGAATATTTCACCAAACTGGTATAATAAGTTTGGCTATGACCCTATAACCGAAAATGCAACAAAAAATCTAATTAAATCAGTAGATATATATCAGGATGATATGGATAAATTTATTTCATTAATTAAACTTACTTCAGAAGGTAGTGAATATGAAGAGTGTGAAATTAGACTTAGAATTAGGGATACTACTTATGCCTGGTTTAGCATAAAGGCAACAACACTTTTTGATGATAATGGAATGCCTTATAAGGTTGTAGGGAGTTTGACTGATATTGATGAGGTAAAGCGAGAAGCTGAAAAATTGAAAGAAAGGGCAGAAAAAGACCCTTTGACAGACTTATATAATAAAAAAGCATCTCAATCGCTTATAGAAGAGTACATAACATTAGATAAAAAAAGAAAAGGTGCTTTAATGATTATTGATATTGATGATTTTAAAGGAATAAATGACAATTTAGGGCATTTATATGGGGATGCTGTGTTAAGTGAAATTGCAAGTGATTTAATTAATTTATTTAGGGCATCTGATATAGTAGGAAGAATTGGTGGAGACGAGTTTATTGTTTTTATGAAAGACGTTTCTGAAATAAGAGATATTATAAATAAAGCTGAAGAATTGGTTAAAGCCTTTGAAAGGTCTTTTGTAGGGGCAGGAAACAATTATAAGATATCCTTAAGTGTAGGGATTGCTAGATTTCCACAAGATGGTCTGGACTATATGCAGCTATTTAGACGTGCAGACATAGCTCTTTATTCAGCTAAAGGAAAAGGTAAAAATTGTTATACATTATATGATAAAAGAATTGATAAAGCACAATATATAACTAATACAAGAAATACGTATGAAAATGTCAATATAGATAGGACTTTTAAAGAACATATAACAAACTATATATTTGATATACTATATGAATCAAACGATATAGAAATGGCAGTAAACTTAATTCTAGATATTGTAGGTAGGCATTTTAATGTAAGTCGTGTCTATATATTTGAAAACTCAGATGATAATTTAGCTTGTAAGAATACATTTGAATGGTGCAATGAGGGGATAAGTTCAGAAATTGATAATCTTAAAAATATTTATTATGATGATTTAGGCAATTATCTTTTAAACTTTAATGCAGATGGATTATTTTATTGTAATGATATTGATAGTTTGGGTAGTGATGAGAAAAAAATACTTAAGCCACAAGATATACGTTCAATATTACAATGCAAAATTTTGGAGGGTGATGAATTTAGAGGTTTTGTAGGTTTTGATGAATGTTCATATAATCGTATGTGGACTAGTGATGAAGTAAATACACTAACCTTTATATCTAAAACACTTAGTATGTTTTTATTAAAAATGCGTATACAAAACAAGCTAGAAGAGTCTTTAAAGATTCAAAAGTCTGTAATGGACAATATGGATATATGGGCGTATGTTGTTGATAGAAATACTTATGAATTGTTATTTATAAATAAAAAAATGCTTGAGTCAGCACCAAATACTCATATAGGGGATTTATGTTATAAGGCAATCTTAAACAATCAAAACAAACCTTGTAAAAAATGTCCTATGAGGCATTTAAAAGATAGCAGTGATACTTGTAAATCATTTATGCGTAATAAAAAATTTGATATAAATGCAAATATAACTACAACTACTCTGAAATGGTTTGATGGCAAAGATGCATGCTTAATATTTGGGAATGAAGTAAGTAGTTTTGAGCCTGAAGAAAATGTTTAAAATATAGTATTATGAATTTACTTAAAATCACAATTTAAATTTATTAGACTTAAAATGTCTATATAAATTATTTAAGTTGTGGTTTTAAGTATTTTTTGTGATATAATTAAGCGTTAAGAACAAAATAAAAAGATACTTTTGTATGAAAAATATTTGTTAAATATATATTGAGCAGGTGATAATATGGAAAATAAGTTTTTACCAATAAGTAAACAAGACATGATAGATAGAGGATGGGAAGAATTAGATTTTGTTCTAGTTACAGGAGACGCATATGTAGACCATCATAGTTTTGGGACAGCAATAATATCTAGGGTTTTAGAGAATGCTGGATATAAGGTTGGAATAATAGCACAACCAGATTGGAAGACTACAGACGACTTTATGAGGTTAGGAAAGCCTAGACTTGGGTTCTTAGTCAATGCAGGAAATATGGATTCAATGGTTAACCATTATTCTGTTAGTAAAAAACACAGAGACAAAGATATGTATTCTCCAGGTGGAAAAATGGGTTATAGACCAGATAGAGCGACTATAGTTTATTGCAATAAAATAAGAGAAGCATATAGCGATGTTGCAATAATCATAGGTGGTATTGAGGCCAGTTTAAGAAGATTTGCACACTATGATTATTGGAGTGATAAGGTTAGAAAATCTATGTTAATAGATAGTGGTGCTGATTTATTAGTTTATGGTATGAGTGAAAAGCAGATTGTAGAGGTGGCACATGCACTTAATGATGGATATGACCCAAAATACATTAGACATATTGATGGGACATGTTATGTTGCAGACACTTTGGATGAAATATATGATAAATATATATTAATTCCATCATATAAAGAAATATGTGAAGACAAAATGAAATATGTAGAGGCTTTTAAAATTCAATATGATGAGCAAGACCCATTTAGAGGAAATGTAATTGTTCAACCTCAAGGAAGTAAGTATTTAGTACAAAATAAGCCAGAAAAGCCTCTTAGCAGAGAAGAATTAGATGAAGTATATGGTTTACCATATCAAAAAACATACCATCCTGTATATGAAAAATTTGGTGGTATACCAGCGATAGAAGAAGTTAAATTTAGTATAGTAAGCTCAAGAGGATGTTTTGGAAGTTGTTCATTTTGTGCAATAACATTTCATCAAGGGAGAGCAGTTCAAAGTAGAAGTGAAAAATCAATTATTGATGAAGCAATAGGAATAACAAATTTAGATGATTTTAAAGGATATATACATGATGTTGGGGGGCCAACAGCTAATTTTAGAAGGCCAGCATGTAATAAACAAATTACTAAAGGTGCTTGTAAAAATAGACAATGTCTATCACCATCACCATGTAAAAATTTAGATGCAGACCATAGTGAGTATCTACATTTACTTAGAGCAGTAAGAAAATTACCTAAAATAAAAAAAGTATTTGTGCGTTCTGGTATCAGATATGATTATGTAATGGCAGATAAAAACAATAAGTTCCTTAGAGAATTGATAGAGCATCATGTAAGTGGTCAATTGAAGGTAGCACCAGAGCATATATCAGAAGAAGTTTTAAAATATATGCAAAAACCAGCAGGAAAAACTTATGATAAGTTTAGACAGAAGTTTTTTGCTATAAATGAAGAATTGGGTAAAAAGCAATATTTAATACCATACTTAATGTCTAGCCATCCTGGTTCAACATTAAATAGTGCTATAGAGTTAGCTGAGTATTTAAGGGATACTCATTATCAACCAGAGCAGGTTCAAGACTTTTATCCTACGCCTGGAACTCTATCTACGACAATGTTTTATACAGGTATAGACCCACTTACAATGCAGCCAGTTTATGTACCTAAAGCAAAACGTGACAAGGCAATGCAAAGGGCTTTATTACAGTATAGAGCACCTAGAAATTATGAATTAGTATATTCTGCATTAGTAGAAGCTGGGAGAGAAGACTTAATTGGTTTTGGGCATAGATGTCTGATAAAGCCAAGAGATGAGAAGCCTTATTTTAATAGAAATAATTCTAAGAAAAATACATCTAAAGGTGTAAATAAAAATAAAAGAGCCAATACAAATAACAAAACTAATAAGAATCAACAAAAAAGTTCAACTAAGAAAAAGAAAAGATATTAGAAGATAATATAAATAAAAAGATTTAAATAAGAAGGATAATTCGATAAATTAACAGAAATTAATATAAATAAATATAATTATTTTATAAGATGTTAGCTTTGGGAGGAAAAGATGAAAAAGTATATTTCTATAATATTATTAGTAGTATTCGGTGTGACTTTTTTGGTAGGATGTTCATCAGAGCAAAGTAAATCTCCAAAAAAAGAGTTATCAGTTGTTAAAGAAGTAAAAGTGGCTGTTCCAGATGGATTGCCAGCAGTAGCAATAGCTAAACTTGCAAATGAAAATCCAGAAATTAAAGAGGGATATGAAACAGAGTATAGTATTGAGAAGACACCAGAGGCAATCTCTACGAGAGTGATGAAAAAAGATGTAGATATAGCTATAGTTCCATCAAATATGGCTGCAATAGCATATAATAAAACTTCATCATATAATATCGTTGGTACTGTAGGAATGGGTTCACTTTATTTAGTATCAACAGAAAATATAAAAGACTATTCTGATTTGCTTGGTAAAGAAGTTGGATGTACAGGTAAAGGCCTTACTCCAGATATAACTATGAAGAGTATTTTATTGCAAAAGGGTATAAGTTCTTCAGATATAAAGTTCAATTATGTGAATTCAGCAAGTGAATTAGTACCATTATTGGCTACTGGTAAAATTACAACAGGTATTGTTCCAGAACCTGCACTTAGTGCTTTGATGTCTAAAAATCCAGATATAAAAATCATAAAAAGTTTAAATGACTCATGGAAGGAAATGAGCAGCTCAAAAGAGGGCTATCCACAATCTACATTAATTGTAAAATCTGAGTTCTTAAGAGATAATAAAGATTTTGTTGATTCTTTTGTAGGTCAATTATCAAATAGTATAGATTGGGCAAATAAAAATCCTGAAGAATTAGGTGCATATTCTGAAAAAATAAAAATATCTACTGAATCAAAGATAATAGGAAAAGCTCTTGAAAGAGCTAATTTAAAATATATTCCAGTTAAAGATATGCTTGAAGACTACAAAAACTACTATGATAAATTGGCTGATTTTGATGATAAGACATTAGGAGGCAAAGTACCTGATGAAGCAATATACTCTGTTGAAAAATAAAAAAAATAAAGAACAATTTATAGATAAATTAGAGGTAACACTTTCTTGTGTTATCCTCTTATTTTTATGGCAAATTATTGCTTTGAAAATTGATAATGATATCTTTTTGCCAACAGTAGTTCAAGTATTTAATAGTATTAAAGAAATCATACTTAATTCTAATTTCTATATAGACATACTTTATTCTATGGGAAGATGTTTTTTTAGTTTTTTATTTGCTGTGATTTTTGCTATTATATTGTCAATAATGTCCTATTTAAGTAGATTTTTTAGAAACTTATTAAAACCAATTAATGCTTTAGCACGTTCAATACCAACTATGATATTGGTAGTACTTGCACTTATTTGGTTTGAAAAAGATAGCACGCCTTTTATAGTTGGATTTGCTATAGTTTTTCCTATATTATATGATAACGTTTTAGGTGCTATATTGAATATAGATAAGAATCTATTAGAAATGGCAAGTGTATATAAAATAAGATTTATAGATAAGGTACTAAAAATTTATTTGCCAGCTATAAAATTTCAAATTATATCTATACTAGTGTCAACATTTTCTTTGAGCTTGAAAGTTGCTATAGCAGGAGAGGTCTATAGTCAACCTACATATGGTATTGGAACTATGATACAGACTGAAAAAATTAATTTTAATACATCTGGAATATTTGCATGGATAATTATCGTTCTATTAATTTCTGCCATTTTACAAATAACTCAAAAGTTTTTAGCAAGGAGAGCTTTTTTATGGAAAAGATAAAGTTGAGTATTGAAAATATAAATAAAAGGTATGACAATCGTATTATATTTGAAAATTTTAATATTGATTTTTATGTTAATGAGGTTAACTGTATTCTTGGAAAATCTGGCTGTGGAAAAACTACACTTTTGAACATAATAAGTGGAATTATTAAAAATGATACTGACAATCTAAGTATCAAAGAAGAATTGAATAGAGTAGAAAATAAATTAGAAGCTAGTTATATATTTCAAGATGATAGACTTATAGACTGGTTAACAGTAGAAGAAAATATAAAGATAGTCGTAAATAGATACTATAATAAGGTTCAACTAAATAAAATTTGTGATGAGTATTTAGAATTAGTTGGAATTAGCGAATATAAAAAGTTCTATCCACAAATGCTTAGTGGTGGTCTTAGACAAAGAGTAAACATTGCCAGAGCGTTTATATACCCATCAAAAAATATTATAATGGATGAACCTTTTAAATCTATTGATGTAAAGAATACACAAATTATAATGGATAATTTTAGAAAGATACTAAAAAAAGAAAAGAGAACTGTATTATTTGTAACTCATAATATAGAGGAAGCATTATTTTTAGCAGATAGAATATTTATTTTAGGAGATTCTCCAATTAGAATAAAAAAAATATTAAAAAATTCTAATGAATTGGAAAAAAATGAAGTCTTGAAGTTGATATAGAGTTATAATAATATTGTCATTTTAAAATATACTTATTTAAAATCTATAAGGCTGCGTTAAAATAGTACAGAATATTCGAAAAGATGTGTAATGTTCGTATTTTATAAAAGGGAAGTGAATGTATGGTTAAGACTAATGCTATGAGAATATTAGATTCAAATAAGATTGATTATAAAGTAATGTCTTATGAAGTGAAAAGTGAACATGTAGATGGTGTTGAGGTAGCACATGATATAGGAAGAGATGTAAATGAAGTGTATAAGACTCTAGTAACTCAAGGAGTTAGTAAGAATATATATGTATATGTAATACCAGTACATGAAAATTTGGACCTAAAAAAGGCCGCAAAGGTAGCTAAAGAGAAAAGTGTGGATATGATTCATGTAAAAGATATAAATAAGTTTACAGGATACATTAGAGGAGGATGTTCTCCTATAGGTATGAAAAAGCTTTATAGAACTTTTGTAAATGAAAGTGCAAAAAATCTGGAGACGATTATTGTGAGTGCAGGGAAAATAGGCTATCAAATAGAGCTGTCACCATTTGATTTACAAAAGCTTATACAGGTAGAATTTGTAGATGTAATAAAAAAATAAGCATTACATATAAAATATAGAGATTATGTGCTTAATAATAGGATATATATTGTTTATAACATTAATAATAACTCTTAAATAAATATTCAGTTGCTTATATGTAATTATACAAAAATATTGAGAAATTTTAAGAATAATGGTAAAGTGTAAATGTAATCACGAATATTTTTTATAAAGTAATGGAGGGATGTTCGATTGAGGAAAATAAAATCTGAACAAATTGTTGAACATGTAAAAAAACTTTGTATAGAAGCAAGTCTATATTTAGGAGAAGATGTTCTAAGTTGTATAAAAGAAAGAGCTAAAAGTGAAAAGAGTGAAGTTGGAAAAAATATATTAAATATATTAGTTGAAAATGCTGAAATAGCAAAAGAAAAAAATATACCAATATGCCAAGATACTGGTATGGCTGTATTTTTTGTTGAATTAGGACAAGATGTTGTAATTGAAGGGGATACACTTACTGATGCTATAAATGAGGGAGTAAGACAGGGGTATGAAGAAGGATACTTAAGAAAGTCTGTTGTAAGTCCTATTAGCAGAGTGAATACAAAAGATAATACACCAGCTATTATCCATTATGAGATGGTAAAGGGGGATAAGGTTAAAATAGAGTTTGCAGCTAAGGGATTTGGAAGTGAAAACATGAGTAAGATGAAAATGTTAAAACCTTCAGATGGTTTAGAAGGTATTAAAAAATTCATAATAGATACAGTTTCAGAAGCTGGACCTAACCCATGTCCTCCTATGGTAATTGGAGTTGGTATAGGTGGAACTGTGGATAAATGTGCTCAAATAGCTAAAAAGGCACTTTTTAGAGAACTCGGAGAATTTAATAAAGATGAAAATATAGCTAAACTTGAGAGTGAATTATTAGCATCTATTAATAAGCTTGGTATAGGGCCTCAAGGATTGGGTGGAACTACAACAGCTTTAGGCTTAAATATAGAGACTTTTCCTACACATATAGCAGGTCTTCCTGTTGTTGTAAATATAAACTGCCATGCATCAAGACATAAGAAGGTAGTAATTTAGGAGGAAAATAAAATGATAAAAATAACTACACCTGTAAGTGAAATTGATATAGCTAAATTAAATTGTGGAGATACTATTAGTTTGAGTGGTATACTTTATACAGCAAGAGATGCTGCTCATAAAAGGCTGATAGATTGTATAAATAAAGGTGAGGAATTACCTTTTGATGTATATGGTCAAGGAATATATTATGTAGGACCGACTCCTACAAAGCCAGGAGAAGTTATAGGAGCTGCTGGTCCAACAACTAGCTATAGAATGGATGACTTGACTATACCTCTTTTAGAAAGAGGTCTTAGACTTATGATAGGTAAAGGAAAAAGAAGTGATGAAGTCATAGAAGGGATGCAAAAATATGGAGCAGTTTACCTTGCTGCAATAGGTGGAGCTGGGGCATATATTTCAAATTCAATAAAATCATGTGAAATTATTGCATATGAAGATTTAGGAGCGGAAGCTATAAGAAAGATTGTAGTAGAAGACCTTAAGCTTACAGTAGCTATAGATAGTTATGGAAATAATATATATGAGCAAGGTCGAGCACTTTATGAATGCAAATAAAGTTTATAAATTTATATGAATATCAAGATTAAAAAATAGTTGTATATAATTTAAGGAGGAAAATTGATGTCTAAGGATTATGCAAAATTGGCATTAGAAATGCATGAAATCAATAAAGGAAAAATAAGTGTAGAGAGCAAGGTGGAAATTAAAAATAAGGATGATTTATCAACAGCATATACACCAGGAGTTGCAGAACCTTGTTTAAAAATACATGAAAATAAAGAAGATGTTTATAGATATACTTCTAAAGGAAATCTAGTAGCAGTAGTTAGTGATGGAAGTGCTGTACTAGGATTGGGTAATATTGGAGCAGAAGCATCTATACCTGTTATGGAAGGTAAGGCTATATTATTTAAACAATTTGCAAATGTAGATGCCTTTCCTATATGTCTAAAGACTAATGATGTAGATGAGATAGTTAAATCTATTGAATTGATGGAACCAGTATTTGGAGGAATAAATTTGGAAGATATATCTTCTCCAAGGTGCTTTGAGATAGAAGAAAGACTAAAAAAATCTTTAGGTATACCTGTATTTCATGATGACCAACATGGAACTGCAATAATTGTTGCAGCGGCTATAATAAATTCAATAAAATTAATTGAAAATAAAAAAATAGAAGATTTAGAGATAGTAATAAATGGAGCAGGAGCTGCTGGTATAGCTATAGCAAAGATACTACTTAATATGAATGTTAAAAATATAATATTATGTGATAGAAGTGGTGCATTAGAAGCTAGTATAGAAAATCTAAATTATGTTCAGAAAGAAATGTTAGAAGTAACCAATATAAGAAATGAAAAAGGTTCTTTAAAAGACATTATAAAAGGAAAAGATGTATTTATAGGTGTTTCAGGTCCAGGAGCTGTTACAAAGGAAATAGTTGAAAGTATGTCTGAAAAGCCAATAATACTAGCAATGGCAAACCCTACTCCAGAGATAATGCCAGAAGAAGCGAAACTAGGGGGAGCATTCATAATGGGAACAGGTCGTTCAGATTTCCCTAATCAAGTCAATAATGTCTTGGCTTTCCCTGGAATATTTAGAGGAGCACTTGATGTTAAGGCTAAAGAGATTAATGAAGAGATGAAGATAGCTGCTGCATATGCAATTGCCAATACTATAAGCGATGAAGAGATATGCCCAGAGTATATATTACCAGATGTATTTAATAAAAATGTTGTAAAAAATGTTGCTGAGGCAGTTAAAGAAGCAGCAATAAAAACTAAAGTAAATAGAATATAAATTTTTATATGCTCATATATCCTTACCTTTACATACATATCTTTATGATTAAACGTGTTAGAAAATGTAGGCATGCTGATTTTTATTGTTGTGTCTATGTGGGAATGATATAATGTTAATATTATAAATTAATAAATTAAAATTTATGGAGGTGCAAGAGATAATGGAATATAAAGTTAATGACCAAGAACTTAATGCCTCAATGTTTATACCATTCGTCAATAGGATATGGCCAGGAGATTATGATATGGATGAAACACAGACTGCATTATCAAAAACTTTGAATATAACTGCTTATAATGATAAAGTGCTTGTAGGATGTCTGCGAATTCTTTCAGATGGTTATTATTTTGGAACAATTACAGAATTGCTTGTTCTTCCAGAGTATCAGAAACAAGGCATTGGTAGCAAGCTTTTTCAGCTTGCCAAAGAGAATACCCCAACTATGCTATATTTTGGTGCACAGCCAGGAGTAGAAGAGTTCTATGAAAAAAATGGATGTCAAAAGAGTCTACAATCCTACATAATAAAAAAGAAAGATAGTTATTAAAGTTCAAGTTTTCAATCACCTTAAAAGTACAATATTTTAGTGGAATTATTTCATTTTTTATTATTAATATGACATAAACATGTCATATTAGTATTGATATAATTTGAATATGGTTAAGAGCCAAAGAAAAGTACAAGGAGTGATTTAAAATGGAAGAAATTAAATTTTGCCAATGTTGTGCAATGCCAATGGGACAAACTGATGAATTATATGGGACAAATAAAGATGGAAGTAAAAATACTGATTATTGTAGTTATTGTTTCAAAGATGGTGAATTTACAGCTGATGTAAGCATGGAAGAGATGATAGAGATTTGTGTACCTCATATGATTCAAAATAATAAGGATATGACTGAAGATGAAGCAAGAACAATGATGAACAAGTTCTTTCCGACATTAAAGCGTTGGAAGTAAATTTATACAAAATTAATAATAAATATATTGATTCTGCATACATTAGTAGGTTTATTTATAATGTATTAGGTAAGTTTACAAGGAATTATATGCAGAAGAATATGATATTAATAACAAGTGGTATGCTTCATAGCATACCACTATTTGTTGGTTTAGAGTCTAGCGCTTATTGTATGTTTAAATCTACATTATTCTAAAATTTCAAAGTATAAAATATATTTTTTCTACTCTATTTCTCTAGCTATGTCTTTTTCTACCTCAAGATTTATTTGATTAAGAGTCTTTAGCCAATTATCCAGAAATTCTAGTGAAGATAAGTTTCCTTAATAACATTAACAGATAAGGAGTTATCAAACTTTCTGATCATCTTAATGTACTTTATTAGAGAATTATCTTTTTTTATTTTTAACTGAATTAAATCCATGTGTATTTCTCCTAAATAGTTAAACTTAAAAAATCGAAGTAAATAGAAAATATTTTTCATTTTTACTTCGATTTTTTATTGTGCAAATTTTATTGAGTTCAATACTTTTTTACAAAAATAATGTAGTTACAATCAGTATATAGTAGTATAAGAATTTAAATCTAAATATTCTACTTTAAATAAGTTCCTTCTTCATCTTGATAGATTAATCCTTTTTTCATAAGTACTCCAAGAGCTCTTTTAAAATTCTTTTTACTTGAATTAAATAATATAGAAATATCTTTAGGGTCAGATTTATCATTAAATCTCATATATCCATCAGAACCTTCTAAATAACTTAAGATTTTATTTTCTAAAGTATCAAGTTCATCTTTTCTATTTCCTCTAGGAGAAAGACCTAGTTTTCCATCTTCATATACCTTTATAACATGTAAATTTTCAAGAACATCGCCAGTTTTTAATTCAGTAAAGTATTCATTATGAAGTATTACACCAGCATATTTATTATCGACACATATCATGGCAGAATTATTAGTTTGGAATCCATATACAATTCCAGTTACAATATCTCCAACATTGTAAGTATGGTCTGTTGATAAATACGAATCTATATCTGTAGTGGCAGCAATTCTTTTACTTTTATCTAAATATATATAAAATAAATATTTTTCATCTCTAAATAATGGATAAGTTTTAGCTTTAAAAGGAACTAGTATGTCCTTAGAAAGTCCCATATCTATGAAAGTTCCAATATCTGTATTGTCAACTACTTTCAAGTGTGCTACATCTCCAACCTTAGCTAAAGGAGGAATTAAAGTGGCAGCAGTTCTATCATCAGAATCTTTAAATATGAAAACATCTACCTCATCACCTATATTTATTTCATTTTTTCCAATTAGTCTATTATGAAGAAGTATATCGTCTTTTGTATTATTAGTCTGTCCATCCAAAAAATATCCAAATTCAGTTTTTCTTTTTACTGTAAGTTTATTAAAATCACCTATGTTTATCAAATCAAAATCATCCTCTCATTTTATATTTATAATTTAGCCATAATATACTTATATAGTAGTTTTTCACAGTATATGTATTAGTATTAGTGAAATTTGTAATAAATAATGTAGTTATCTATGTATTTTGCAATTCTCTAGCTTCTTATATAGTATAAACTTCAATTTCTTTTTTGTCTTTAGATTTTACTAAAATTTTTACAAAATAAGTTAAAAACTATTGAAATAAAATTTCTTTTAAAGTATAATTGGTATATACCAAAATTGGTATATACCATATTGAAAAGTGGTGACTATATGAAAATAGTAGATAAATCTAGTAACATACCATTGCATACTCAATTAAGTTCAATAATAAGAAATATGATAGAAACTGGCGAACTTAAAGAAGGCGATGCAATAATGCCAGAAAGAGAACTTTGCAACATACAAAATGTAAGTCGTATGACAGTAAATAAAACGATTGTTGGATTAGTTACAGAAGGACTTCTTTATAGAGTACAAGGTAAAGGAACATTTGTTGCAAAGCAAAAAAAGAAATATCAGTTTTCAAACGTAAAAGGTTTTACTGATGTTATGAAAGAAAAGGGAGTAAATATAAAAACTGATATATTATCCTTTGAAATGGAACTACCTGATGATTTAGTTAAAAGAAAACTTGGAATAAGTGATAATACAACAAATATATATAAGATTGTTAGACTTAGATATACTGATGGAGAGACATTTGGATTGGAAATAGTATATCTATCAGAAGAAATGTGTAAGGGTCTTACAAAAGGGATATTAGATAATTCTTCATTATATAGGGTGTTAAATGAAAGATATGGTTATAAGATACAAAAAGCTGAGCAAGTAATGGAACCAATAATACTTTCTGATGAAGAAAGTAAACTTTTGGAGACAGAAGAAGGTGCTTTGGCTCTTAAACTTCATAGAAATTCTTATAATAGAGAAGGTAATCCTATAGAATATACCATATCAATATTTAGAACAGATAAATATCAATATGAAATAGTATTGAGTGAGTAGGTGAATAATATGAAATGTTTAATTAATGGAAAGATAATATTAAAAAATCAAATCTTGGAAAATAAAGTACTCGTATTTGATGAAAAAATAATTGATATAGCAGATAGTGTACCAAATAATTGTGAAGTTATAGATGTTGATGGAAAGTATATATCTCCAGGGCTTATTGATATTCATATACATGGAAATATGGGTAAAGATACGATGGATTCTACTGATGAATCTATTGAGATAATTTCAAAATCAATAATGAGACATGGAGTAACTTCTTTTCTTCCAACTACAATGACTATGGATAAAGAACATGTTTATGATGCGCTTGAAATTATAAAAAAAGCCCAAAATAGAAAACTTGAAGGAGCACAGGTATTAGGTGCACACCTAGAAGGACCTTTTATAAATGAAAATTATAAAGGAGCACAAAACGAAAAATTTATAATAAATTCAAAATATGAATTTATCAAAGAATATAAAGATGTTATAAAAGTTATAACT
This sequence comes from Clostridioides sp. GD02377, assembly GCF_045899875.1. Taxonomy (NCBI): domain Bacteria; kingdom Bacillati; phylum Bacillota; class Clostridia; order Peptostreptococcales; family Peptostreptococcaceae; genus Clostridioides; species Clostridioides sp. GD02377. Next base: position 40,096 of record NZ_JBJODA010000015.1, on the reverse strand, counting down.
TATGCTCCAGAGAAGGACATTGATTTTGATTTTACTAGAGAAATAAAAAGATGTACAGATATAGTATTATCTATTGGTCATAGTAATGCAAATTATGAGCAAGCTAAAGAAGCTATAAACTTAGGTGTAACAAATGTAACTCATATGTTTAATGCAATGACTGGCTTAAATCATAGAGACCCAGGTGTTGTTGGTGCAGCACTTACAACTAATGTATATAGTGAATTAATAGCAGATACAATCCATATAAATAAAGATTTATTTCAATTTATATTGAATAATAAAGGGAAAGAAAGACTTATTTTGATAACAGACTCTATAGAAGCTGGTGGGCTTGAAGATGGAGATTATGCCCTTGGAGGTCAGAAAGTAATTGTTAAGGGGAATGAAGCTAGACTTGAAAATGGAGCATTAGCTGGAAGTGTATTATCTTTAAATAAAATGATATTTAACTTCTTAGATAATACAAATCTTAAAGTGAATGAAGCTATTAATTTAGCATCTTTAAATCCTGCAACATCTTTAGGTATAAATTACAAAAAAGGAAGTTTAGAAATAGGTAAGGATGCAGATATAGCTATATTTGATGAGAATTTAGATTGTAAGATGACTCTTTGTTTAGGCGAAGTAGTATATAAAAATATATAATATAAAAACAAACTTCAAAGAAGGTAAAAGTAACGTAAAAAATAGTAAATTGAATTTATATCAATTAAAGCATTAGCTAAAATTTAGGAGGAACAAGATGAGAGTATTAGTATGTAAAGATTATGATGGAATGAGTAAAAAAGCAGCTGAGATGATAGCAGCTCAAATAGTTTTAAAACCAAATTCAATATTAGGACTAGCTACAGGAAGTACACCAGTAGGTATGTATAGAGATTTAGTAAAAAAATATAACGATAACATAGTAGATTTTTCAGACGTAATAAGCTTTAATTTAGATGAATATTATAAGTTACCAGTATCTAATGACCAAAGCTATGATTATTTTATGAAAGAGAATCTATTTAATCATGTAAATATAAAGTTAGAGAATACTCATCTACCAAATGGAATGGCTGATGATATTGAAGAAGAATGTATAAATTATGAAGCTTCTATAGATGCAGCTGGTGGTATAGATGTACAAGTACTTGGAATAGGCCGTAATGCTCACATAGGTTTTAACGAGCCTGACAATAAATTTGCAAAAAGAACTCATGTAGTTAAACTTACAGAATCTACAATAGAAGCTAATGCAAGATTCTTTGAATCAAGAGAAGATGTCCCTAAAAAAGCTGTAAGTATGGGAATTGGTTCAATATTAAAATCTAAAAAAATATTACTTTTAGCTTCAGGAGAAGAAAAAGCTGATGCAGTATACAAAACTGTTTATGGAGATATAACTCCAGAAGTTCCTGGTTCTATACTTCAACTTCACAAAGATACTATAGTTATAGTAGATGAAGCAGCAGCAAGTAAACTGAGTCCAAAAGATTATAAATTAGTATAAGAATAAAATTAGATTTAAGTAAAAAATAGCTATCTTTAAATAATAAAATTTATTTAAAGATAGCTATTTTTATTTAAGTTATTTAGTTTATAATATTAATTATTTGAATATTCAACAAAAAGTCTGAGAAATATCGGTTTTGCTAGAAAATGAATAAATATAGTTAGAAGTTGGATTATTATTTTATAACAATTTGTACTGAGTCTGATAAATTCTATAATAATTTGTTTTTGCCTTAAAATTGCCTTAAAATCTAAACAATTTTAAAACTAATGTAGCATAAAAAGCTGATATAATTTAAATATAGTAAAAAATATTATTTATCTTACAGATTGGGATTTTATTGTTTAATCAATGTATTTATACTATTTAATTTAAATTAAGAGTTTATTAAGGAGTGAGTGTATGAATAAGTTAATTTATATAGCAGATGACGAAGATAATATAAGAAATTTGGTAAAGACATTCTTAAAAAATGAAGGCCATGATGTTATTGATTTTAAAACAGGTGATGAACTTTTAGAGCAATTTAATAAAAAAGAGTGTGACTTAGTAATCCTAGATATAATGATGCCTGGTTTAAGTGGTTTTGATGTATGTACAAAACTTCGTGAGAAGAGTACCGTTCCAATAATCATGCTTACTGCAAGAGATACAGATATAGATTATATTACAGGGATAACTTTGGGTAGTGATGATTATTTTACAAAGCCATTTAGCCCAATGTCTTTAGTTATGAGAGTAAAGTCGATATTTAGAAGGATAGAATTTGAAAAGAAACAAATTTATGATAAGTATGGTGATTCTGTAGATATGGAATTGAAATTTGGTGATATAACAATAAATAAAAAGAATAAAATCGTTACAAATAAAAGTGACAATATAGACTTAACACCAAATGAATACAACTTATTAACCTATTTGTTTGAAAATAGAGACAGGGCAGTTTCTAGAGATGAATTATTAAATAAAATATGGGGATATGATATTGAAGTTGAGACAAGAGCTGCTGATGATACAGTAAAGAGACTACGTAAAAAAATTTTAGATACAAATATTTTGATAGAAACTGTCTGGGGTTTTGGGTTTAGATTAAAGGAGAAAAATTCAGATGGAAAATAAAAATGATAAAAAGAGAACAACTAAGATTAAATCCATACTTAAATTAAAATTTTCAAAGAAAAATATAAGTATAAAAACTAGGATTTTGTTGAGTATATTGTGTTTAATAATTGTAGTTTTTATGATAATATTAGTATCTTTTAATGTATTACTTGATACATACATAAAAACTACTGCAAATGAAGAGCTAACAAAATCTACAGAAATAGTAGAACATATGGATAGTAATTTTAGACCTATCAAGCCTCCTCAAGATGATGGAAAGCTTCCGCCAAAAGCATTATCTAATTTTATGAGAAATGTACAAGATAAAGTTAGGATGGCAGAAACACAATCAGATGCTGATGCTATGGTGATTGATTCGAAGTATAACTTGATATTTCCAACAAGAGAGGATGATTTTTTAAAGAATATTGATGAGATGGAATCGATTAAAAAATGTATCCAAAATGAAAAACTAGACTTAAACTCAGATGAAAACACACGTATCTCTACTGGAAGTAAGGATTACTATATTTCGACTGTAAAAATAACTAGTATATATGGAGAACAAGATAAGTATTTGATTCTTTTTATAGATATATCAAAAACTTTAAATCTAGTTCAAAAGATAAACATTGTATTGATATTTGTAATGTGTTTTGCTGGGATATTAGCAATATTTACAGCTGTAGTTTTATCTGAGAAAATTGCTAAACCTATAAAAGAATTGTGTGGTTTTGCAAAAAAAATGGGTCATGGGGATTTTAAAAGAACTTACTTTGACTTTTCAGATAAGGAATTAGTAGAACTTTCAAATATTATGAATAAGAGTGCTGAATATCTTGATAAGTATGATAATGAACAAAAAATATTTTTTCAAAATGCTTCTCATGAACTTAGGACTCCACTTATGTCCATTAAAGGTTATGCAGAAGCCATAAAGTATAATGTAATAGATAGCAAACATGCAAGTGATATAATACTTGAAGAAAGTGATAGATTGAGTGATATGGTCGAAGATTTGTTATATATATCTAAAATTGATAATATAACTAGAGATTATGACCTTGTAGAATGTGATTTAAGGGAAGTACTTTCAAACTGTGGTTCTAGACAAAATGTAAGAGCGACAAATAAAGGTATAAAATTTATTTATGAGTTTGATGAAGAAATGGTTCTATTTGAATGTGATGAAAAAAATGTATCCAAAGCATTTATGAATCTTATAGAAAATGCTTTAAGGTATGCTAAGAGTGAAATTAAAATAGTATGTAAATATAATCAAAAAAATATAGTTGTTGTAGTTGAAGATGATGGGATTGGTATTAATAAAGACGATTTACCTCATATTTTTGAACGATTTTATAAGGGGGTTGGGGGAAATCATGGAATTGGATTATCAATAGTTAAATCTATTGTAAATAAACATGGTGGACGTATATATGCTGAAAATGGTAAAAAAGGAGCTAAGTTTACTATAGTATTTAAGTTATAAAGATAATATTGATATATATTAAAGAAAATATGTCAATATTTGAAGTTGTTTTTTACATATATCTATTGTATACTGTTGAAAAAAGAACAATATTAAGCTGACATATATTATAATGGTTGACAATTAAGGTAGATGCTTAAATATATATGCAGAAAGGAAAAATAAAATCTGAAGTGTATTTAGTTTAAGTAAGCTTCTTATTTTATAAAAAATATGTATGAAAGAACAACTGCTTTTTGATATTACAAATTTAGTAACAGTTATCTTTGAAGCTTTTGTTGTCCATATGTTTTTATCAGATTTTTTAGGTCAGAAAGAAGGATATACAAGAGCTGTAAGATATGCTAAATTGGGTTTTATAATATGTTTAGGAGCCTGTAATTTAATAACTTTAAATCCTGTAATCACAACACCTTTAATTTTCATCCTTATTTTTTCATCATCATTTTTATATGAAGGAAATATAAAGACACGATTGTTTGCTACTGTTTTATTAAATGTATTCTTTATATTATCAGAAATTGTGGTAACAAGTATTTTTGTTTTATTTATAAAAGAAGGCTTCGAAATAATGTTTGAAAACAATACTATAAGAGTACTAGCCACAATTTTATCTAAGATAGTTTTTTTATTTATATGCAAAATTGTTTGTTTATTTAAAAAAGATGTACATTCAGATATGCCAATAAAATATTGGATTACTCTACTTGCAATACCTTTATTAAGCTTATTTCTGACTGTTTCTATATTTGATACAAATAAGTTTTTTAGTTCTGAAAGTTTAAAGTTTCTAAACTTAATATCAAGTGTTGGTATTTTATATATTAATTTTATTGTGTTTTATCTATTTAAATCTATTATAGATAAAACTAAATTATCTATGAAGTATGAAATACTTGAGCAAGAAATAATTCATAAGGAAGAATTAAGGCTTAGTAATGAACGTTATAAAATTATTGTTGAACAGACTGATTCTGTTGTCTTTGAATGGAATGCTAAAGAAAATAAATCATTTGTATCTCAAGCATGGAATGAAAAATTTGGATACAGTAATAAATGTGACAATCTTTTAAAAGAGATTATGGATAAAGAATTAGTTCATCATGAAGATTATAGGGGATTTGAAGAGTTTCTTAAGTGTATTAAAGAAAATAACAAACATAATCAAATAATCTATCGTTTAAAAAAATCTGATGGCGAATACCTTTGGTGTAGGACATCAGTAACCAAGATTTTTAATGATGAAAATGAACTTTTGAAGGTTGTAGGTGTAATTGTAGATGTAGATAGCGATATAAAAAAATACGAAGAGTTGAAAACTAGAGCAGAAAGTGACTCATTGACAAATATATACAATAAAGGAACCTTTGAAAAATTAGTAGAAGAAGTTATATCTACAAATAAAAGTAATAAAAAAGACGCATTATTCATTATTGATTTGGACGATTTTAAGGAAATAAATGATAATTTTGGGCATCCATTTGGTGATTTTGTATTAAAAACTTTTGCTGAGAAGATACAAGATAGTTTTGGGAATGAAGATTTAGTTGGAAGAATTGGTGGAGATGAATTTGTAGTATATATGCAAGACTATCATTCAGAAGTAAATTTACATAAAAAAGCTAAAGAATTAAATAGAGTACTTTATGAGAACTACAATGATTTAAGTTTTAACTTTGAGGCTTCTGTTAGTATAGGTATTGCAAGACATCCTCAAAATGGAAATTCATTTTTAGAATTGTTTAAAAATGCAGATAGAGCTATTTATAATGTGAAGGCCTCTGGAAAAAATTCTTACTGTTTATTTGAAGAAGAATTATACATACAGTGAATTTAGAAGATATAGTTTGAGTATATAGTTAAATTATTAAAAAAGTTGACTCATGTAGTGAATTTGTAAGTATTTGTTAAAGGCTATGATTATAAAAAGCATAGCCTTATTTTCATGTATAATTAAGTATTATGTATTTTAAAACAATTCCATTTATTAAAACCAAATTGGCAATAAGTTTTATGGTTTAAAAATATGTAGGATTCATAAATGGTATTATAAGTTTTGTGGCTTCTCCATCTGCATCAAGTCCCCAGTATCCACTATAAATACCATCACCCATACCACTTGTTAGCATAATTAATCTATAAGGTGTTTGTGGTAATTGCCAAATCAAAAAATTGCCACATTTATTCTGTACATTTGGATACATTTCATAGCTTTTTTCAAAAAGTGCTGAAAAATAATCGTTATATTTATTTTTATCTGGATTTTCATTTTGCCATTTTATTATAAAATCTTTGTATTTTTCTGCAACCTTTGCATCTGAAAAGCAAGCTAATCCTGTATCTACACCAAAGAAAGTCCATGCTCCTGCTTGTCCAAAGTCATCGATTTTCTTTCCTTTTGGCATAGCAATTTCATATTTAATGGGTTGTTTGTCACTAATAATTAATCTAGTTGCTACAATTCTAAGTCCTACAATTTCAGAATGACAGATAGAAATTTCTACAGGATAACTTCCAGATGGTATTTTTCTTTCTAAATAAGTTTCATATTCACTACCCAAGTATGCAAGAGGGTCTGCAAGGACAACTTCTCCACTTGGAAAATCTGTCTCTCCCACAATTAAGGGTTCGAGTTTGTCACTTTTCTGAAACAAGCTTTGAAAGAATTCTACTGGATAATTTTCCTGATTTAAAAATTTTAGGTTCTTTTCAAATGCTATTTGTGCAGGATGTTTAACTAGTTCTCTAATTTCTTTTCTTGTGTTTGTGTCAATAAAATATTTTCCACTTTTATCAGAGCGAAATTCTAGGTCTGTTCCTATAGGCATATAAAAAATATTTAAAGTAGTTGGTTCAATATTAATAAGAGTATTAAAATCTATAATTGTCATGTTTTTAGGATTGTCAATATACTCTTGTGTATCTGTATCTCCAAAAGCAATCCATCCATTTCCAAATTTACTGTCTTCTCTAAAAAGCCACTTCAATTTTGATGTACCATTGAGAATTGATTTGCTGACAATACAACCTCCTGCTCCAGTTATATACTGCTTCATTTCTGATTTTTCATCTTTCGCTTCCTTTTTATTAGACAATTTCATATAAATTCTCCTTGCTTTTTATAGTTTTAAAATAGTATAATTTATTATTTGTGGATAATAAAAACAGTTAATCTAGCCATTTACTAGCATTTTTTTAACTCAAAATAATGTAATACAGATTACCAAACCTATAGCGCTGATAGCCAAAAAAATCAATCCAACTCCAACTGATTTTTTTCTAGATTCAATTTCTTTGCAATCTTCTTTAGACATATTTATAATAGGGTATTTTCGTCTACCTATTAAGTATATTATTAAACCACTCGAATTATTACCATTCATAGCAAATAATCCCCACAATTTAGGATGTTTTAATCCACGAGCTTTTGCATCAATCACAGTCATATGATAAATTTGATATACAACACCAACTGAACCCACAAGAGCTACAGCAAAACATATCAAAATAAGCATATTTTTATTCGCTTCCATAATGAGTACACCTCCTAAAATTTTCTTATAATTTGGTAGAACAATGCTGATGAACTTATTATTGCTATACAAAATACACTAGCCATAAAGTAGTAGTTGTCTGGTATAAATCTATTAAATAGCACAAATAAAATAAGTAACATAATATTGATAATAATTGCAGTTATTAACTTTTTATTACTATGAACTACATTTGTACTTTCTTCTAAATGTTCAATCATTTTATTATCTCCTTTCAATAATTCATCTAAGCTAATGGAATACAAATCACTTAGTTTGATAACGCTTATAATATCTGGATAAGATTTCTCATTTTCCCAATTTGAAATTGTTTGTCGTGATACATTAATTTTTTCTGCAACTTTTTCTTGTGTCAATCCAGAATTTATACGAGCATTTTTCAGTTTCTTTCCAATTTCCATGTAGCTATCGCTCCTTTCATAATTATTTTGTCATATTGAGAGGGTAAAATCTATCAAATATCTTTTACAATGGTGATTTAAGTGTGTCAAAATGTTTTTACATGCTTGTATATGTGTTGAAACAGGTCTTATTTCTTGAGTTAATTTCAATCATTTTTATATAAATATAAATCTGAAGTATTTCATCAGCATAGTCTAGTGTAATACCTGTAATTTCTTTTATTTTATTAATTCTATAAAACAGAGTATTTCTATGGATATTTAAAACTTCAGCTGATTTGCTTGGCGAATTATTAAAGTAGATATATTGCTTTAAGGTCTCTAACAAATTAGAACCATTTTTTTTATCTTCTTCAATTAGTTTGGTCACAGCAGGATGATTGAGGTCATATAAATCATAGTTGGCACTAAGTAGCTCGTAGAGGATATATGGTATGCTTTTCCCAAATGGAGAAAAGTTTATGTTATATTTTTGAGCAATTTCACTAGCTTTTTTGGCTTGAATATAATACTTCCAACTATCAGATAGCTTTGAAAATCTCGGGCTTATTCCAGCATAAAGTGAATTTAGTTTTAAGTAATTAATAAATTCTTTATTTTCATGCTCAATTAAATTATGAATTAAAGAATCATTAATAAAAACAACTAAAGCAGACTTATATACTACACAATTATTAGAGGGTATAAATGCACTTAAAGACTGCATAATAAAAGGAACTTTACTGTCAAAGTAATTATTATCTTTGTTCACTATTACCATTATGTTTAATGAATTTGACTTAGTCCAATTTAAATAATGAAATCTTCTGCTTATAGTATCATCATCTAGATATTTTTTTTCTAACAAATCAGAAAGTATATAATTAGGAATAAGCTTTTTATCTATATTAAACAGATTGTTTTTTTGTAGTTCTAGAGATAAAGCTTTATTAAGTGATTCTAATAATTTGAAGTGAAATTCATTAAATGGAATTTTCCATTCACAGATAGCTATATGAGCTATTTCAATTTCTTCTACACATACGGATGAGATTAATGTACCAAGCCAGTTGTCTGGTTTATTTTCTTCTTTAATAGATTTATTATAATGTATTTTTTTATGTATATTTTGATATTTTATGTAATTTATAGTTTCTTCGTCTAAATATTTGTCTCCATTAGAATCTTCAGTAAGTTGTAATATATCACTAACATCGTAAGAAGAAGCCAAGACTTTGAAGGTAGAGTCACGAATTATCATAGGATAGCCAAATTCTTCACGTGCTATATCAATTAAATATTGTATGCCTTTATTCTCAGAAACTACATCAAAAAACCTTTGAGAGCATAAACTAAGATGTATTTCTTGATTCATAATATTTAACAATTCACTAAAAAGGTCATACTTTTCTTTTTTTGATTTTATGATACAAATATTTGAGTTTAAATTGTATCTTTCTAAATCAATGTTAACTTCATTTTGTATAAATATACCTAAAAAATTTATATTATTCAAATCCACAGTAATATCTGATATATTTCCTAAATATAAACATCCAGTAGTAAATTCAGTTTGATTATTCTTATAAATATTCAAGCTAGTAATGTCTATATATTCATCTGTAAATGGCTTTAATACTGAGATATATTGAGATATATCCTTCATTAAATCTGCTAATTTCATGCTAAACCCCCTCTAGTTATACTTTATTGTACTATAGCACAATCAATATAGTATATTTTACATCAAAGTTTAGGTTATAACACATAGTTTAGGTAAATTAATTTATATATAATTAGTTATATAAATTAAGAAAATATCAAAGTAAGAAATTTTTAATTAAATAAGAATTAGATTTTTAATAAATAAAAATAAAGGGAGTGTGGAGTATGGCAGTAACTAAAATTGCGAATGTTAAAATATTTGATGGAGAAAAACTTTCAGAACAAAGGAGTGTTGTAATAAAAGATGGTGTTATATCATCAAAAACAATAGCTGATATTACTATAGATGGAGAAGGATGCACTTTACTTCCAGGATTTATTGATTCTCATATACATTTGGATAGTTTAAAAAACTTGGAGGATGCAACTGATTGGGGTATAACTACTATGCTTGATATGGCAACTAATAGTAAAGATGTAGTAGAATCTTTAAGAAATTTAGACGGATTAACTGATATTCGTAGTGTATATGAACCTGTTGCACCAGAATCTCACCCTCATCTCATGGGAATGGGGTTTAAAGATAGTAAAATACATACTATTGAAGATGCTGAAAATTTTGCTAAGAAACAAATTAAACAAGGAGCAGATTTTGTAAAAATCATAATAGAAGACCCTAAAACATCTAAAACGGCTTTTGATTTTGAGACAATAAAAAGAGTAGTTGAAATATCTCATGAACATGGGAAAAAAGTATTTGCTCATGCACCTACAACTATAGCTTATGAATATGCAGAAAAAGCAAATGTTGATGTAATAAATCATATTCCTTTTATAGGTAAATTATCTGAGGATGTAGCCAAAAGGATAAAAGAGAAAAATCTTATATCAATTCCAACTATAGTTATGATGGAAAGTATAGTATCAAATATAAAGAAAGCTACAGGAAGAGAAGATGTTAGGTTAGAAACAGCAATAGAAAATACAGCTACATTGAAAAAAGCTGGAGTGATGATATTAGCTGGAACTGATGCAAATAATGATAAAAATTCTGTTAGTATAGTGAAACATGGAGAATCTCTTCATCGTGAATTTGAATTATTAGTTAAAGCAGGTCTTAATACAATTGAAGTACTTGAGAGTGCAACAAGTTTACCAGCAAAATTATTAGGTCTTAATGACCGTGGAGTAATAAGAGAGGGGAAAAGAGCTGATTTAGTAATGGTTGAAGGTGACCCAATTAAAAATATAGTAGCAACTAGAAATATAAAAGGTGTATGGATAAAGGGTAATAAAGTAAGATAATGAATTGAGTATTGCTAAAAATAAAAGAAGTTTATGTTAAAGGAGATTGAGAATATGTTATTAAGTAGACCAGGAAAGAACTCTATAGAAGATATAGTGGATAAAAATAGTGTAAAAGAGCTTATAGAATTTGAAAGGTTTTGTAGAGATAATGCGTTATGGGATGAAATGAAAAAATGCTTTGCAAAGGAATCTACTGTTTCAATATCTTGGTATCAAGGTAGTGGAGAGGGGTTCGTAGAAGAGTCAAGTAAGATGAAATCTTATGCGCCACATAAAATATGTGATACATTAGTTTGGGTAAATAAAGATAAGGCAGTATCAATTACAATGGGAGCTATCCATATTAGAAATGAAATAGATGGAAATTTAGTTGAACTTCAGTCAGATGTCAAGTTTCTGTATAAGACTCAAAAGATAGATGATATATGGTATATAATATCTATGGATGCTATATATGAAAAAGATATAATTTTACCTGTTTATCAGGATGGGGATGTCAAAATTTCTAAGGAAGATATAAAGGATTATAGACCTTCATATGCAAGTCTTTCTTATATGCTTAGTACAGATGGATATAAAATAAATCAAGAACTCCCTGGAATAGATAGACCAGAGATGGTTGATAGACTTTATAAAGATGCAGATAAATGGCTATTAGATAACTCTAGAAATTAGTTTGAATATAAATAAAGATGTAGGTGATTTTATATAAAATTACTTACATCTTTTTAAATAAATTTTGTATGCTTTAGATAATAGTATTATAAAGAATTTATTTAATTTGCTATTCTTATTATTAATCTTTACATTAACTTTTGTATTCTTTAGTAAAAATAAATAATGAAAGTATTACAGAAAAAATTAAACAACCTAATATAATATTTGAATTAAGATTTGAAGAATTAAAATTTAAAAATATATTATCCAAATCAGCATCTAAAAAGACTGTATTATTGATTAAATGAATCATAACACATGTCCATATATTTTTAGTTTTCATATAAACGTAACCCAAAAATATAGAAAGACTAATTACAGAAAATAATCTGATACATATACCTAGACCATCTACATGATAAATTGTAAACCATAAAGGTATGTGCCATAATTCCCATATAAACCCTAACAAAATAACTCCCGCTCGTTTACCAAATTTAATTTGCATTTTTTCTTGAAGAAATCCTCTCCATCCATATTCCTCACCAAAAAAAAGAATACTTTGAGTTGCAAGGTATGGAAAAATAAGGAATATATTCATAATTAAGTTAATAAAATTGATATCTTTACACCCTAACATTATAAACTTGCTTAAATTAATTATTATTATAAAACTAAAAATATATTTAATAGATTTTTTCTCGTTTTTGAATGGATAAAGTTCTTTACCTTCTATACAGACATAACATATAGTTGCAATACCAGTAAATAAAACTAAAATATTTATTCCTAAATTTATAGTTTCATTATCGATTATTCCAAAAGCTTTTAACATAACTAGAGATAAAGATAATAAAAAGTCAGCTATTATGACATAGTTGAGTATGATATGTTTATTATTTTTCTTATATTTATAAAGTCTTGCTATTGAGACTCCTGATGCTGGTAATATAGTCATAAATATTACCAGTATTTCTGGATTCATATATTCTTTAAAGTAAAGAGGAATCCCGAATAATAGTGATATACCATAAGTGACTGTAAAAAATATTACAACTTCTATAATATTTCTTTTTTTATCATTGTTTTTCTCAGCTATATTACTTTTTATCATAATAATTTATCTCCTTTTACATTTTAACTTCTGCTGATATTTGAGTTAGATATTCATTAGAATCTCTTACACTTATATCATATAGGAGATATTCTTCATAAACAAAGTCTCCCATATATAAATTATTCTGATTGAAAAATTCTAAGAGTTTTTCATAAGTTTTATTAATAGTTTCATAACTTCCTTTATGATAAGCATTTACATAAAGCCCTTTTGGTTTGATTGATGTAGGATATTTCTTATAGTCTTTATTAACTTTTGTAAATAAATATGAATACGACTCAAAATCTCTATTCATTACATCTTCACCTTTAATGATTGAACCAATCATACCATCATCACCTAAATCATAGCTATCCATAAAGTTAATACATTCATATAAAAAGTTTTCATCATCATCTCCAAGAAAGGGTTCCTTATAAGTAAGAGGCGTTTTGACTAAATACTCTTCCTCATGTTCTTCTAAAGTAATCGTATTTGCATCTATGTTACATGCTTTTTTAGTAAATGAAGTGGTAGACTCCATTAAAGCCTTAATATTATTCAATTTTTCAATTTCATTATTAATATCAATAGTTTTCTTTTCTAAAAGTTCAATTAGCAAATTGGGAGTACGTTTATCTATATAAGTTTTAATTTCTTTTAAAGGCATTTTAATTTCCTTAAGTGAAGAAATTATACCAAAAATACTGAGTTGATGGTATGAGTAGTATCTATACCCATTTTCCTTCTTTAACTCTGGAGAGAAAAGACCTATATCATCATAATGAAAAAGCGTCTTTTTGTTGACTCCACAAATCTTTGCAAATTCTCCAGTTGTGAAATAATTTTTCGAAATTTGACTCATAATTAAAATTCCTCCTTGACTATCCTGTTACAGTATAGTTTATCATAATATTCTATAAAGGAGTGTGATTATATGAAAAAATTAATTCGTTTTTTAAAACCATATAGAGTTTTAATTGTTACAGTGCTGATGTTTACATTTTTACAAACTCTTGGAACTTTATATATACCAACACTTACAGCGAGTATAGTAAATAATGGTGTAGTAAAAGGGGATGTAGATTATATTGTAAAGACAGGTATAATTATGTTGATAGCAGCAGGTATAACAGCCTTATCAGCTGTTTTAGTTTGTAAAGTATCATCAAATCTCTCATCTGGATTTTGTAGAGATATTAGAGAAGCAGTATTTATAAAATCACAAGATTTATCAATAAATGATTTTAATAAGATAGGTACAGCTTCAATGATTACTAGGAGTACTAGTGATATTACTTTAATAGGTCAATCCTTGTTTATGTTTATTCAATTGGTATTACCAGCACCAATTATAACTGTTTCTGGTCTATTTTTAGCATATTCTATAGATAAAGTAATGACAATTATTATTGTTACAGTAATGTTTCTATTCATGTTATCTGCATTTTTGGTTGGTAAGAAGGTTATCCGATTGTTTAAAATGATGCAAATAAAGATGGATAATATGAATAGAGTATTACGTGAAGTAGTAACAGGAGTAAGAGTTATAAGAGCTTTTGATAGAAGTCGTTTTGAAAAAAAGAGATTTGATAGAACTGCAATAGATTATTCTGAAACGGCAATTTCAATAAATAAAATATTTGCAGTACTTATGCCTGTTGTAATGTTAATAATGAACTTAGGTATAGTGAGTATAATTTGGTTTGGTGGTATGAGAGTAAGTAATGGAAATATGGAGATAGGTCATATAATGGCACTAGTTGAGTATTGTATCTTAATATTATTTTATTTAATTATGGGAGTAATGGTATTTATGTACATACCCAGAGCAGGAGCTTGTGCAGATAGAGTAAACCAAATCTTAGATATAGAACCTGAAATTGTAGATGGAAATGGATATAAAGATATTACTTCAGAAAGAGGACATTTAGTATTTAAAAACGTAACATTTTCATATTCAGATTCAGAGGAACCAGTTTTGAACAATATAACATTTGAGGCAAAATCTGGAGAAGTAACTGCAATTATAGGAAGCACTGGTTCTGGTAAATCCACTATTGCAAATATAATACCACGTTTTTTTGAAATTCAATCTGGAGAAATATCTATAAATGGTCAAGATATTAAGAATATGCCCCAAAAAGAGCTTAGAGACAAGATTGGATTTGTACCACAAAAAGCCTTTTTATTTAGTGGGACAATAGAAGAAAATATAAGATATGGAAAAGAAGATGCAAGTATTGAAGAAGTAAAGCATGCTGCAAATATAGCCCAAGCTGATGAGTTCATTTCTGATATGGAAGATAAGTATGATTCGTTTGTAGCACAAGGAGGAAATAACTTATCTGGTGGTCAGAAACAGAGAATATCTATTGCAAGAGCATTAGTTAGAAAACCAGAAGTATATGTTTTTGATGATAGTTTTTCTGCATTAGATTTCAAGACAGATAAAAGGCTTAGAAAAGCATTGAAGAATGAAATTAAAGATTCATCAGTTATAATTATAGCACAGCGTATAAGTACAATTATGGATGCTAATCAGATTATAGTTTTGAATGATGGAGAAATTGTAGGTATAGGAAAACATAAAGAGTTACTTGAAAATTGTGAAGTTTATAAGCAAATCGCAGATTCACAGCTTAGTAAAGAAGAACTTGCATAGAGTGAAGAATCAATCTGTGTATTTGGAGGTGTAATATGAGTGAAAAAATAACAGAAAAACAAGATGTAGATGTACTTAGTTTTGAGGATGGTATGTCAGCAGAAAAAGCTAAAAATGCAAAAAAGACTACTAAAAGATTATTGAAATATATGAAAAAACAAAAATTTAAGTTATTAATGATTTTTATTTCAGTACTAATAAGTTCAGCTCTTACAGTTTTAGCACCAATGGTTATGGGAAAAGCTATTGACCAATTATTTAATGGGATTAAAACTGCAGTTCAAACAGGTACAAAATTCAGTGTGAATTTTAGTTCTATGGGAGGCATAATATCAATACTTCTGGGGTTGTATTTAATTAGTGCAGTATTTATATATATACAACAATATATTATGTCAGGTGTTGCACAAAGTTTAGTTCTTAATATGAGAAAAGATTTAAGTGATAAATTAAATAAACTTCCGCTTAAATACTATGATTCTCACAAAAAAGGGGAAACACTTAGTATAGTTACAAATGATTTAGAGAAGGTAGCAGATAGTTTACAAGAAGGGTTAATGCAACTTATTACAGCAGTGGTCACAGTGATTGGTTCTATTGTAATGATGATAAGCATAAGTATACCACTTACAATAGTATCAGCTGTAACATTGCTTGTTTCTTTAGGTATTACTGTTATAATTGCAAGAAAATCACAAAATAGATTTTCAGAAAATCAAAAAGCATTGGGAGAATTAAATAGCAATATAGAAGAGATGTTTACTGGTCAAATAGTGGTCAAGGCATTTAGCAAAGAAAAAGATACTATACAAAATTTCAAAGAATTAAATCAAAATCTTTATAATGCTAGTAGAAAAGCTCAATTCTCATCATATGCTATATCTCCTATTATTAGATTTATAAATCAAATTGGGTATGTTATTATAGCAGTTGTGGGAGGTGTATTTGCATCAACTGGAGCAATGACTCTTGGTAGTATACAGGCGTTTATCCAATATGTAAATCAAGCATCAGAGCCTACTACAGAGATATCTTATATCGTAAATATGCTTCAAGCTGCAATTGCATCTGCAGAGAGAGTTTTTAAAGTTATGGATGAAGTTGAAGAAATAAAGGACAAAGAAGATTCAAAAGTTATCAACATGCCTAAAGGTAAAGTAGAATTTGAACATGTTAAATTTGGATATAGTGATGATTCTATTCTTATGAAAGACATTAATATTAAATTGAACGCAGGAGATAAGATTGCAATTGTTGGACCTACAGGAGCTGGGAAGACAACTCTTGTAAATTTACTTATGAGGTTTTATGAGATACAAGGTGGAAGAATTACTATTGATGGAGTTAATATAAAAGACTTAAAACGTGGAGAACTTAGAACTATGTTTGGAATGGTTCTACAAGATACATGGTTATTTAATGGTAGTATAAAAGAAAATATCGCTTATAGTAAGTCAGATGCTACAATGGATGAGATTGTAAGTGCAGCAAAATCAGCAAGAGTAGACCACTTTATAAGAACTTTACCTCAAGGTTATGATACTGTATTGACTGAGGATGCTTCTAATCTATCTCAAGGTCAGAAACAACTTTTAACAATTGCCAGGGCAATACTTTCAGACCCATCAGTGTTAATTCTTGATGAGGCAACTTCTAGTGTAGATACTAGAACAGAGGTTGAGATTCAAAAGGCAATGAATAACTTGATGAAGGGAAGAACTAGCTTCGTTATTGCACATAGATTATCTACTATTCGTGATGCTGATTTAATATTGGTAATGAAAGAAGGCACTATTATTGAACAAGGAAATCACAAAGAACTTATTGAAAATAAAGGATTTTATGAAGAACTTTATAATAGCCAATTTTCAAGTGAATACGATGAAGAAGTTGTGTAATTAAAATAATCAATATGATAAGAAATAGATAGACTTACTTTAAATAAGTCTATCTATTTTTCATTTGAAACAACTAAATCAATAAATAATTGCATAAGGGGACTAATCCACTTATTTTTATGATGACCACATACTGCTACAATGTTTCTATCATCTAACTCTGTATCTATTGCACATAGTTCTCCTGTCTTCAAATCATCTTCTACTGCAAATGTAGGAAGGTATGACACTCCCATATCATTTTTTACTAAATTTTTAATAGTAGGTATACTCCAAAGTTCAATCGTATGGTCTAGAGTAATATTTTTTTCATTCAAATATGATTCAAACATTTGTCTAAAAATACATGCTGGCTCATCTATTATGAAAGGTATATCTAATTCTTGGTTTGGAGTAATAAAATCAGGAAATTGTTTTTTTACTTTTGGGGATGCGACTAGTGTCAAAGGTGATTCTCCAACAGTATATGTAGAAATAGAATTTCCTAGGCCTCCAATATCTTTATAAAATATTCCTAAATCAATACTTCCTGCAAGCAAAGAGTTCCTAATATCATAGCAATTCATTGAGCGGAGAAATAGCCTTGCATTTGGTGCCATTTCATGAAAACGTTTTAAAATAGGAGGTATTTTATAACAAATAAGAGTTTCTCCCATTGCGATATGTAAATCACCACGTAGCTCAGACAAGTCAGTACCAAAATTCTTCATTTTATCAACAGAACATAGAACATCATCCACATAAGGTATTAGATTTTTGCCAGCTTTAGTTAAAACCATTTTTCTTCCTATCTTTTCAAATAAGTGTGTAGATAACTCTTGTTCTAATTGTTGTACTTGGAATGTTATTGTTGATTGTGTGTAATTGAGTTTATTTGCTGCTTTAGAAAAACTACCTTCTTCTATTATAGTTTTAAAAGTTTGTAGGTATTTAAAATACATGTTCATCCTCATTTCATTCAATATAATTGAAGTATAGATTTAAATATTTCGATTTTTTTTATTGTTTAATTTATAGTATTATAATATAAAAGGAGAGTGATTACAAGTGTTGAGTGAAGTTTTATTATCTTTTTTACCATATGCATTTGTTACAGGTTTTACACCAGGACCTAATAATATTCTTGCATTAAACACAATTAGCAATAATGGATGGAAAAAAGGAAAGTCAGTGGTTATAGGAATTAGTATGGGATTTATATGTATTATGTTTATATGTGCTCTTGGATGCCTTGAATTATCAAAGTTTATACCAATGATTACTGGTATTATGAAGTACATAGGAGCACTTTATATTATTTGGTTAGCAATACAAGTAGCTAAGAGCAAACCAAACAATGATAGTGATGTGAAGAAAGAATCCTTTTGGACTGGATTTATTTTGCAGTTTGTTAATGTGAAAATTATAATATTTGCCATTACTGTATATACAGGGTATGTAATACCTGTGTCACAGTCAGTTGAATATTTATTATCAGCAGCAGTTTGTAGTAGTCTTGTTGGCATATCTGGTACTTTGACATGGGCTCTAGCAGGAGGTATTTTACAAAAATATATAAACAAGCATTATAAAGTAATTAATATTATTATGGCACTAGTACTTGTTTGGAGCGCAGTAAAACTAATTTTAACATAATTAAGCATATATATTTTTAATTATTTGGTATTATAAATTTAGAAGATGGAACTATAGATTATATCATTTTGAATAAGAAACTTGATTTTTTATTTAAAATATTTAATTTATCTATAAGTGACATCTTCTTTTTTGCTTTCTAAAACAAATATTCATTGACTATATAGAATCTAATACCATATAAAATTTAATTTCCAGATAAAAATGTAATTTATTATTAAAACTTAGATAAATAAATTCATAGATATCTCATCAGCTTAATCTTGTTTGCCACATATATGCCATAAAGATGCACTTATTTTACGGAGATTTAACAAAGTCAAGTGAAGTATACTCTAAATATAAAATAAATCAAACATAGTTAAATGAATTGAGAGGTGATAATAATGAATAAGAAGTTAAACTATAGGTTTGAGATGAAACACAAAATAACTGAAGCTGATGTCCTAGCTTTAAAATCAAGACTTTATCCAATAATGAAAAAAGATAGAAATGCATCAAAAGATGGAAAGTATCTTATCAGAAGTTTATACTTTGACACTCCTGAAGATAAAGCACTTTTAGATAAGTTAAATGGAGTTGCAATGAGAGAAAAGTTTAGAATAAGATTTTATAACAATGACCCTTCTTATATAAAATTGGAGAAGAAAATAAAACATTATAATATGACGTCAAAGCTATCAGCTAATTTAACTAAAAAAGAAGTAGAGAAGATATTAAAAAATGACATTGAGTTTTTAAAAGAATCGACAAACTGCTTATTAAGAGAGTTTTATTTAAAAGTAAAATGTGAAAGATTGGAGGCAAAAAGTATAGTTGATTATGATAGAGAAGCTTTTGTCTATCCACTTGGAAATGTAAGAGTTACAATCGATAGTGATATTAAGACTTCTGTAAATTCAGTCGATTTATTCAATAAAGAATTGCCAACAGTATCAGTTATTGATGAAAATATGACTGTGTTGGAAGTTAAATATGATGAGTTTATACCAGATTTTATAAAAGATTTGGTTCAGATTAATAAAACTACTTCTACAGCAGTTTCAAAGTATGCATCGAGTAGATTGTATATATAGGATTGAAATTTAAACCTTATATAAAGAGTATCCAAATAAAATAAAAAAATTAAAAAACAGGAAGGATGATTTTAGTTATGACGTTTAACGATATTTTTAAATCAAGTTTTATAGAAAATGTATCAGGTTTTTCATTTGTAGATAGTGCTTTAGCTCTAGGTTCAGCATTTTTAGTAGGTTTGTTTATATATATGATTTACAAAAAAACCTATATGGGGATTATGTATTCTCGACCATTTAATGTGTCACTTGTAGCACTTACAATGCTTACAACTTTCGTAATATTAGCAGTTACATCAAATGTAGTTTTATCTCTAGGTATGGTTGGTGCTTTATCTATAGTAAGATTTAGAACAGCAATTAAAGACCCAATGGATTTGGTATTTCTATTTTGGTCATTAGGCTCAGGTATAGTTTTAGGTGCAGGTTTGATTCCACTAGCTGTTATGGGTTCAATAATCATGGGAT
The DNA here is from genome assembly GCF_045899875.1 of Clostridioides sp. GD02377. Classification (NCBI taxonomy): domain Bacteria; kingdom Bacillati; phylum Bacillota; class Clostridia; order Peptostreptococcales; family Peptostreptococcaceae; genus Clostridioides; species Clostridioides sp. GD02377. Next base: position 19,600 of record NZ_JBJODA010000015.1, on the reverse strand, counting down.
TGATTCTAATATTCTTTTCAAACAAAACAATATCTGAAACACCATATATATTGATGGTAAATTGTAATAATGAGAATTCAGAAGACATTGCAACTGATAAAATTAAAAAAGTATTTTCTAAATATCAAATAAAATCAAAAAGTGTTACACCAGAAAAAGGTATAGAGTTGGTATTTGAAGTAAGAATGAAAGATGGAGAAACAAGTCTTATAAATGACTTAAGCCAAGTAGATGGAGTTACTAATGCAGTTCTTGTAAGTTATAATGGTGATTATGTAGCATAGGGAGGAGTAATCTTTTATGAAAGATAAAAAATTTACCCTTCTTATCTCAATTATGGTTATATTTTTATGTGCAGTAGTTGGAGTTTACAGTACATATGGTAATAAAAATGTTGACTTATATAGCAATGTATATATTGAAAAATATTTTGACAGAGATGAGGTTATGGAAGTTAATATAGAAATAGATGAAAGTGACTTGGAAGACATGAATGAAAATGCGATAAAAGAAGAATTTAAAGTTGCAAAAGTAACTGTAAATGGAGACACATATGGAAACGTTGGTATAAGAACTAAAGGAAATTCAAGTCTTACATCCGTAGCAAATAGTGATAGTGATAGATATAGCTATAAGATTAATTTCGATAAATATAATACTAGTCAAAGTATGGAAGGTCTTACTCAATTAAACCTTAATAACTGTTATTCTGACCCATCTTATATGAGAGAATTTTTAACTTATAGTGTCTGTGAGGAGATGGGATTAGCTACTCCAGAATTTGCATATGCCAAAGTTTCTATAAATGGTGAATATCATGGATTATATTTGGCAGTAGAAGGGTTAAAAGAATCTTATCTTGAAAATAATTTTGGAGATGTAACTGGAGACTTATACAAATCAGATGAAGGGGCCTCATTACAATATGAGGGTGATGACCCAGATAGTTACTCAAATCTAATCATTGAAAGTGATAAGAAAACGGCTGATTGGTCTAAAGTTACAAAACTATTAAAATCTTTAGACACAGGTGAAGATATTGAAAAATATCTTGATGTAGATTCTGTCCTCAAAAATATAGCAATAAGTACAGCTTTATTAAATCTTGATAGTTATCAAGGTAGTTTCGCTCATAATTACTATTTATATGAACAAGATGGAGTGTTTTCTATGTTGCCATGGGACTTTAATATGTCATTTGGCGGATTTAGTGGTTTTGGTGGAGGTAGTCAATCTATAGCTATTGATGAACCTACAACAGGTAATTTGGAAGATAGACCTTTAATATCTGCATTATTAAAAAATGATACATATAAAGCTAAGTACCATGAATATCTAGAAGAAATAGTAACCAAGTACTTGGATTCAGATTATCTAGAAAATATGACAACAAAATTACATGACTTGATAGCATCATATGTAAAGGAAGACCCAACAGCATTTTATACTTATGAAGAATTTGAAAAAAATATAACATCTTCAATTGAAGATTCTAGTGATAATAAGGGATTTGGTGATAAAGAATCTAATAATAATGATTCTAACAATGAAAATAAGAGTTTTGAAAATGAAAGTAATGAAAAAGAAGTTAATGCTGAATTAACATTAAGCGAAGTCAAAACTAATACGGATAATGATGCTCAAAATAATACTACAGATAATAGTGAAAATGAGAATAATACAAATAACAATAAAAGTGGAGACGATACTAATGAAAAGTCAGGAGGGGCAATGGGTAAAGGTGGAAAATCAATACCAGGAGTTTTAGAAGTTGCAGAAAATATGAGTAAAACTATAAAAGCTCAATTGAGTGGAGAATCTTCTTCAACTAAGGAAACTTCTGATGATAATAGTTCAAGTGAAAGTAAAGACACAGAAAATTCTGATGATAAGATGAGTGGTATGCCAGAGCCACCTGAAGGCATGGATGGAAAAACACCACCAGGAATTGGAAATATGGATAAGGGTGATATGAATGGTAAAAATGGAGATATGAATATAGATAGAAGTCAAGGGAATCCAAAGGAAGCAGGGGGGTTTGGTAATAAAGGAGGCGGCTCTATGAATAAAACAACAACATACTCTAAATTAATTTTAGGTGGAGCTTCAATGATAATCATGTCAGTTATGCTAGTAGGTGTATCAAAGATAAACCGAAGAAGATTTATAAAGTCAAAATAGGTTAAGATACAAATAATATTGATACTGTTAAGTAAATATCTACTTAACAGTATTTTTTTTATTTTAATATCTTTGTTTTTAATAAAAAGTATTTTCTTATAAGTGTTAGATTAATAATCATTGTAATTTTGCACATCTATAATTTTACAATGATATAGTAAAATTTAATTCTATTAAAAAAGTACATAGAAAAAAACGATTAGACAAAGTATGAAAAGTATAATACGATTGTTTTGGGGTAAATGGAAAATAAACTTATATTTTGTAGAAATATCCATAAAAATGAATGTTTTAAATTCAATTTATATTAAAGTAAAGAGTGATGTGTAAGTTGAAAAATTATAAAACTAAATCATGGTATATAAATAAAGTTTAAATTCATGTAAATAAAAATATCATCAAGTATGGAGGGATTTTAATGTATTGGAAAAGAGCATTAAGTTTATTAACATTAGGGTTAGTTATTTGTGGATTAACAATAGGCTGTTCAACAAAAGAAGAGCCTAAAAAAGAAGAAAAGAAGACTATTACAGTAGCTACAGGAGCAAAGTATTATCCTTTTAATTTTAGAGAAGATGGGAAAATGCAAGGTTTTGAAATTGATATATGGAATGAAATTGGTAAAAGATTAGATTCTGAAATTAAGTATGAAGTAAATAATGGAGATACAGGTGGATTACTTGGAATGGTGGATAGTGGTAAGGCAGATACAGCAGCTCAACAAATAAGTATAACGCCAGAAAGAGAAGAAGTGTATGATTTTACAGTACCATATGCTTATAATCCTCTAATGATAACTATTAGACCAGAAGATAAAGACAAGATAAAAAGTCTTGAAGATTTGAAAGGAAAAAAAGTCGAAGTTGGAGCAAATTCATCTGAAAGAGCGATAATGGAGGAAAAAAACAAAGATAATTCAATGGAATTAGTATTCAATGATGGAGCTGATTCATATGAAGGTCTTGAACTTGGCAGATCTGACGCAAGGATAATTTCTGTTTCTGCAACAGCTGCTAGAAATAAAAAAGCTGGTTCAAATTTTATCTCTGTTGGAGAACCTATTTATGAAGAAATAAATGCGTATCCATTTAGAAAAGATGAAGAATCAAAGGCTTTAAAAGCTAAGGTTGATGATACAATAACGGCTATGAGAAAAGATGGAACTCTTACTGAAATCTCTAAAAAATGGTTTGGAGAAGATATAACGATTGAGAGATAGGTGAATTTTATGAGTTTAGATGTATCATTCATGTTTAACATTTTACCAGAAATATTTATAGCATCTAAAGAAACAATAATAATGGCTTTAATATCACTAGTACTATCTTTAGTAATAGCAACTATAATGGCATTAATAAGCTATAACAAAGTTAAAATATTAAATGAAATTGTTAAAGTTTATACCTCAATTTTTAGAGGAACACCACTGCTAGTTCAGTTGTATGCATTGTATTTTGGATTACCAAGAGCTATTCCAGCTCTTGTAGATATGTCTCCATTTACTGCAATGATAATTGCTTTATCAATAAATATGTCTGCGTATATGTCAGAGACTATAAGAGGAGCAATTTCTTCTGTAGATAAGGGGCAATATGAAGCAGGAGCTTCCATTGGACTTACAAATGTGCAAATATTCAGAAGAATAGTCATGCCACAGGCTATAAGAGTGGCTATTCCTGCATTATCTAATCACTTTGTAGATTTAATTAAAGGTTCCTCATTAGCTTTTACTATAGGGGTAATAGAAATAATGGCGGCAGCAAATTATAATGGTGGTAGTAAATATAAATATCTAGAAGCGTTCTTAGTTGCAGGGTTTGTATATTGGTTTATCTTATTTATATTTGGACTTGTTCAAAAGAAAATAGAAGCAAAACTAAATTCTGCATATTAATAGTATTACATAATAAAATAGAAACCATTTAAATACAATTTCCTATTATATTTAAGTGGTTTCTATTTTATTATTCTATTTATGAACAATAAGATAATAAAGAATTTTAAAATATAGGACTAAATTTGAGAAGTGCTGAAACTAGAAAATCCATAATAAAAAAATAATTAAAAATTGTAACTAAATTGTAATAAAGTGGTAGTTATTTAGCATAAAATGATGTATCATAGAAGTGTATTATAAAATTAATAAAGTAAGATTTTTTAAAAGAGAACTGCTGGCTTTTGATATTTAAAGTGAGTAGTTAAATTATGTTTAGGAGGGGTAGATTTTGTTACAAAAAGTATTATGGAAATTTTTAAAGCTAGTAGCGGGTTTATTTATATGTTCAATTGGTATAGTATTGACGATAAATTGTAACCTTGGTTTATCTCCTTGGGATGTGTTTCATCAAGGTCTTTCAAATCATATAGGAATAACTATAGGGACTGCCTCTATAATTGTAGGCTCTATAGTAGTTATAGCTGATGTTGTTCTTGGTGAGAATGTAGGATGGGGAACTGTTTTTAATATGCTATTAATTGGATTCTTTATGGATTTGCTTTTGTATAGTAAGTTAATTCCAGAGGCTGATAGTTTATTTGTAGGAATAATTATGTTGATATTAGGATTGATTCTTTTGGCTATTGGAATGGTATTTTATATGGGAAGTGGTTTAGGAAGTGGACCTAGAGATGGTCTGATGGTTGCACTTCAAAAGAAAACTGGAAAATCACTTAACTTAATAAGAGGGACTATAGAAGTTGGAGCATTAATAGTAGGATTTTTCTTAGGAGGAAAAGTTGGTATAGGAACTATAATAAGTGCATTTGGATTGGGTTATTTTACACAGATAGTATTTAGTTTATTTAAATTAGATTGTAGTAAGATTAAGCATCGATTTATAGTAGATGATATAAAGTTTATTAAGTTATATATGAGTGGGGATAAAAAAACGGCTGCTCAAAATATAGCTAAGTAATTTAGTGATAAATTTAAGCAAAGGTTAAATGTTGTAACTTGAAGAAATTTTTAAATATATAATTTTAAACATTAAAAGAAGGCTAAGCTAATAGGATTGCTAGGAAACTATAAAATATAGATTTCTAGCAATTTTTTATTTGTTTAACACTTTTTTATGTTTTAGAAGTTTTATTATGTATTTAATGAATTAATTAATTTATAATTAGAGATACTAAACTTTATAAATATTAATATGAACACCTTTGATTGTGTATTTTCCAAAGCCTTTAAAATGCTTGTATTTATTCTAAGTAAAAAAATAAAAAAATGTCAAAAAAACTCTTGTATTATATCCGAATTTTATATATAATTACCTATGTTGTTTAGAAATTTTAAACTCAATGTTTAGTAAACAAAATGTTTAGTAAAATAAAACAGAAACTAGGAGGTGCAACATGGATATAGGTGAAAAGATAAAAAGATTAAGAACAGAAAAACAACTGACCCAGGAAGAGTTAGCTAATAGATGCGAATTGTCAAAGGGATTTATTTCTCAATTAGAAAATAACTTAACATCACCATCCATAGCTACCCTTATAGATATACTTGAAATACTAGGTACGAATTTAAGGGAATTTTTTAATGAAATAGATGACGAAAGAATTAGTTTTACAAAAGAGGATATGTTTGAAACAGAGGATGAAGATTTAAAATATAAACTGAAGTGGCTAATTCCAAACTCACAAAAAAATGAAATGGAGCCAATAATAATAACATTGTATCCAGGAGGACAATATAAAGAAGAAAAGCCACATGAAGGCGAAGAATTTGGATATGTATTAGCAGGTTCGATATATGTTCATATAGGCGAAAAGAAAAATAAAGTAAAAAAAGGAGAAAGTTTTTACTTTAGACCAAGAGCAAATCACTATATATCAAACGAGGGTAAAACGACAGCAAAAGTGATTTGGGTAAGTACGCCACCATCATTTTAGAATAGAGGTGTTTAATAATTGGTAGAAAACATAATAGAATTAAGAGATATATCTAAACATTATGAAGAACTTACGGTTTTAGATAATTTCAATTTAGATATAAAGAAAAATGAATTTTTAACTTTACTTGGACCAAGTGGATGTGGAAAAACTACTACATTAAAAATAATAGCAGGTTTTGAGTATGCTGATGATGGTAAAGTTTTATTTGAAGGTAAAGAGATAAATAATTTGCCACCATATGAAAGACAAGTAAATACAGTGTTTCAAAAATATGCTTTATTTCCACATATGGATGTATATGAAAATGTAGCTTTTGGACTAAAAATTAAAAAGACTCCAAAAGATGTAATAGATGCTAAAGTGAAAGAGGTTTTAAAACTTGTTGCACTAGAAGGTTTTGAAAGACGACAAGTTGACTCATTAAGTGGAGGACAACAACAGAGAATTGCAATAGCAAGAGCTCTAGTTAATGAACCAAAAGTATTGTTACTAGATGAGCCACTTGGAGCACTTGATTTAAAGCTTAGACAAGAAATGCAAATAGAATTAAAAAGAATTCAAAAAAAATTAGGAATAACATTTGTGTTTGTAACTCATGACCAGGAAGAGGCTCTTACTATGTCAGACACTATTGTCGTAATGTATAAGGGTAAGATACAACAAATGGGAACACCACAAGACATATATAATGAACCTAAAAACTCATTTGTAGCTAAGTTTATAGGTGAAAGTAACATATTTGATGGAATTATGATAGAAGATTATAAAGTTAATTTCTGTAATAGGGATTTTGAATGTGTTGATAAAGGATTTGAAAAAAACGAAAATATAGAAGTGGTAATAAGACCAGAAGATATAAAAATGGTAAAGCCAGAAGAAGGAATGTTAAAGGGGAAAGTTACATCTACTGTGTTTAAAGGAGTGCATTATGAGATAGAATTAAATGAGAATGGAAGATTGTGGATACTTCACAATACTAAAAATGCTGAGGTTGGAACAGAACTAGGCATGGACATATATCCAGAAGACATTCATATAATGAGAAAAGAGAGTAACTAAGATGAAGAGAAAATCTTTCTTAGCATATCCATATGTAGTTTGGAGTGCGATATTTGTAATAATTCCTTTAATACTAGTAGTATTTTTCAGTTTTACAAAAGAGTCAGGTGGAGGTTATGCATTTACACTTGAAAATTATAAAGAAGTAATCGACCCTATATATATTAAAGTATTTGCTCGTTCTATTCTTTTAGCAGGAGGAGCAACATTAATATGCCTTGTAGTTGGTTATCCAGTGGCATATATAATTTCAAAAGCTCATGTGAGTAGAAGAGGTTCATTAATATTATTATTTATTCTTCCTATGTGGATGAATTTTCTTTTAAGAACTTATGCATGGGTTGCTATATTAGGAAAAAATGGACTTTTAAATACATTTTTAGGCTGGTTTGGAATACAGCCATTAGCAATTTTGTATACTAATTTTGCTATACTTTTAGGTATGGTATATAACTTTTTACCATTTATGGTTCTTCCAATATACACTGCACTATCAAAGATGGATAATGATTTGATAAATGCTGCTCATGACTTAGGTGCAAATAATATGACAGTATTTAGAAAAATTATATTTCCTTTGAGTTTACCAGGTGTAATGTCTGGAATAACTATGGTATTTATGCCAGCAGTTACTACCTTTGCAATTTCAAGACTGTTAGGTGGAGGTAAAATAATGCTAGTTGGAGATTTGATTGAACAACAATTTACAGTTGTTGGAGATTGGAACTTTGGCTCAGCAATATCGATATTTATGATGATAGTAATATTAATATCGATGTCTATAATGTCAAAATTTGGAGATGAGTCTGACAAAGAAGGCGGTGGGTTACTATTTTAAAATTAAAGAAAATAACTTCTAATATATATTTAGCATTAGTATTCTTATTTTTATATGCACCCATATTTGCTTTAGTACTATTTTCTTTCAATGATTCAAAATCGATGGCAAGATGGAATGGATTTACATGGAAGTGGTATGGTCAATTACTTCAAAATGAGAGTATAATGAGTGCTTTATATTATACTATTGTAATAGCTATATTAGCATCTGTAATATCTACAATAGTAGGAACTATAAGTGCCATAGGAATACATAAGATGAGAGGTAAGAGCAAAAAATTAATACTAAATGTAAACTATCTTCCTATTTTAAATACAGAGATAGTTACAGCAGTAGCCCTTATGAGTCTGTTTGTGTTTGTAAAAATGGAATTTGGATTTACAACAATGCTATTGGCACATATAATGTTTTGTTTGCCATATGTTATACTTTCAGTTTTACCAAAAATGAAGCAATTACCTGATAATATAGAAGATGCAGCTATGGACTTAGGGGCGACACCTATATATGCTCTTAGAAAGGTAATTTTACCACAAATAAAGCCAGGTATAGTTTCTGGATTTTTAATTGCATTTACTATGTCAATAGATGACTTTATAATAAGTTTCTTTAATGCTGGAAATGGTGTAAGCAATCTTTCTATAGAAATCTATGGAATGGCTAGAAGAGGTATAAAACCTGAAATAAATGCATTATCGACAATAATGTTTGCAGTCGTTTTAGGATTACTTTTATTAGCTAATAAAAAAGAATCTATAGTAAGGGGGACTAAATAATGATTAAGTTTAAAAAAGTAATATCCCTTGTATCTATAGGTATTATGACAGTTACTTTATTTACAGGATGTAATAAAGCAACTGATTCTACAAAAGTTTTAAATGTATATAATGTTGGAGATTATATAGATGAATCTCTTATAGATAAGTTTGAAGAAGAAACTGGAATAGATGTTCAATATTCAACTTATGATACTAACGAAATGATGTATCAAAAAGTAAAGAGTGGCAGTACACACTACGATTTAGTCTTTCCTTCAGATTATATGGTAGAAAAAATGAAAAATGAAGGTCTTTTGGAAAAACTAGATTTTAAAAACATACCTAATATGAAGTATTTAGATAAGAGTTTTTTAAATCCTATATATGATGAAACTAATGAATATAGTGTTGCATACATGTGGGGAACTCTTGGGATATTGTACAATAAAAAAGAAGTTAAAGACCCTATAGATAGTTGGAATATACTTTGGAATCCAAAGTATAAGGGAAATATAATGATGTTTGACTCTGTTAGAGACACTATAGGTATAACTCTTAAAAAATTAGGATACAGTATGAATAGTGTAAATCCAAAAGAAATAAATGAAGCGAAAAATCTTTTAATGAAACAAAAGGATTTGGTATTAGCTTATGTAAATGACGAAGGTAAGGATAGACTGCTTGGTGGAGAAGTAGCAATGGGTATGTTGTATTCTGGAGATGCAGTTACATTGATGGACCAAAATCCTGACCTTGATTATGCAATACCTAAAGAAGGTACTAATAAATGGGTAGATGCTATGTGTGTGCCTACAACAGCACAAAATAAAAAAGAAGCTGAGTTATTTATAAACTTTTTACTAGACCCAGAAAATGCAAAAATAAATGCTGAGTATATCGGATATTCAACACCTAATACAGGAGCTCTAAAATTATTGGACCCAGAAATAACTAATAATCCTGTTGCATATCCATCTAAAGAAGTACTTAGTAAATGTGAGACTTTTGAAGATATTGGTGAGAACATAAAACTATATGACAAGGCTTGGATAGAATTAAAATCAAAGTAGAGTCTTGTTGATTTAATTATATTTACTTAATAAAACTGTTCTTATTTAGAAATTAATTTTCTAATTATTGAACAGTTTTATTTTTTGTCCATATTTATATACTTGCTTTGAATTTATTTTTATAACAATTTAAATTTTAATAAGCTAGTTAATTACTATTTTTATAATAATAATCATAAAAACAAGCAAATTCATGACTTTAATGTCAAGTATTTGCTTGTTTTTTTATTAAATTATATTCATATACAACTTAATTAATATTTTAATAGGTAAAAAGTTTATTTGTATAATGACTTTAATAATAATTAGAAAAAATGGGCAACTTAATAGAATAATTGGAGGTGTAAATTTATAAAAATGAATAGGATAAATAAAAAAATAGATTTATTAATATTGAGTTTGCTAGTTTTTATGTTTTTAATTGTTGGAATAGTAATATTATCTATTAGAACAGAAAATAAATTGAATGTATTTATAATGCTTGCAGTAATTTTTTTCATAATAATGTTAACTTATTTATCAAACTCAGTAGTAGGATTGATAACAAGTTCAATAATTATATTTATGTATACATCCTATATCTTATATAACAGTATTACTCACAATATAGATGTTGAGTTTTTATCATATATGTGGATAATAGCAATACCAATCTCTTCAATTATAATGGGAAATTTAAATAAAAATATAAATGAATTACAACATATAAACACAAAGTTATCTGAACAGTATAAAGAGTTAGTGACTATTGATAGTGAAACTGGACTTAGAAATCTAAAGATTTTTTATAATGATGTAAATATGGAGATAAGTAAGTCTATTAGACATAATACTAATTTTTCTCTTATGATAGTAAAATTGCCGTATTACGGAAATCTACAAACAATATTTGGTGAAAATAAGACTAATAAAATAGTAAAACATATAAGTTCAAGTATTATAGAATGTACAAGAAATGAGGATATAATTTATAGTTTACAGAAAGACATGATAGGTATATTGATGCCAAGTACATCCTTAGAAGGTTCAAAAGTTGTTAAAGATAGAATAAATAAAAAGATAAGAGAATTAAATTTAGACTTAAGTAATAAAGGACAATATGTAAATATAGATGTAAAAATTGCATTTTTAGAGTATAAAGATAGCTTTGGAGATAGTATAAATTTTAAGAATATAGTTGAAGAGGAATTACAATACGATGTTTAAAACGTTCAATAAAAATTTATTAAAAGTAGTAATGATATTATTCATAGTATTAATAATATCAAACTTTAATCTGTCTTCACATGCAACAGAAATTACATCTAATAGAAATAAGGTTTTAGTCATATATGATTCTAAGAAGGAAACATCTTATAATAGAGATATTTTAAAAATTATGAGGACACTATTGGGTCGATTTAGTTCAGATATTGATTTATTAAAATTAAGTGATTATGATGATGAAATAAATAAAAACTATTATAGTCATGTATTTATTATAGGAATTAATGAAAATTCATATGATAATCACAAAAAAACTAAATATTTACTTAGTGCATTAGATTCATATAAAGGTAATATATGTTGGTTAGGGCATGGTATAGAAAATCTTTTAGAATACAAAAAGTATAATTTAGAGTATTTGGGAAAAACAAATAACATAGTTAGTGTAAATTATAAGGGCAAATCGTACAATTTGGATGAACACTATTTGTTTAATCTTGTGAAATCAAAAGATGTAAGTAATAAAGTAATAGGGAGTATTGATGACACATTAAACAAGTATCCATATATAATAAATGATAAAAATCTTTTTTATGTATCAAAATTGGATTTAGATGGTGTTTTATTTTATATATTTTGTGATTCACTGAACGATATTTTTAATATTAAAAAGTTTGATAAGGGAAGTATATTTGTAAGAATAGAAGATGTACATGCTTTTAGAGACCCAAAAAACCTTGTAGATATAGCTGATTATTTAAGTAGTAAGGATATACCATTTGCAATTGCATTAATACCAGCTTATGTAAACCCTAAAAATCATAAAATAATTACTTTATCAGAAAGTCCTGAGGTTGTAAAAGCAGTAAAATATATGCAAGATAAGGGCGGCACAGTGATATTACATGGATATACTCATCAATACAAAAAAGAAGAAGTTACTGGAGAAGGGTATGAATTTTGGGATGGAGAAAAGGATGCACCTTTAAATGAAGACATGGAAGTGTTTGTAAAAAATAGAGTGTTGAGTGGCCTTAGAATATGTATAGAAAATGGAATTTATCCCCTTGCGTTTGAAGCACCACATTATGCGATAGAATCTGAGGGATACAAAGAGTTAAAAAAGTATTTTTCTACTTATGTAGGTCAACATCAAAATAATGATAAAAAATTTAGTACTAATACATATCCTTATGTTATTAGGGATACAGAAGAATTTAATATATTTATACCTGAAAATTTAGGATATATAGACCCAGAAGATAATTTTACTTTTCAAGATATCAAAGAAAAACTAGATAAAGTATCTATTGTTAGAGGGTTTAGTGGAGGATTCTTTTTTCATTCATATTTGGATATAGAGTATTTAAAATACACAATAGAATATCTAGAAAAACAAAATATAAAATTTATGAACTTAAGAGATTTTGATAATTGGGTAAGAATTGATGAAATACAAATAAGAAATGTTGGAGATGAAATTAAAGTAACTTATGATAGGAATTTAGAAGAAAATACTGAAGATGACACTAGATTTAAGTCTATATCTAGTATTAGTAAAATTTTAATATTAATAGTGTCTGTAAGTGTTTTAATATTTGTGATTATATTTATATATTTTAAGAAAATAGATAAAAAGAAATTTTTAAAATAAATGATTTTATATTAGAATATATGTTTAAAAAAATTTTAGGAGAAATTTATGAGAGATTTAAATATATCAGAATGTTTATTTATATTTAGCTTATTTAGTATATGGTCTTTATTGCTTATAAATATTATTTTGGCTATGGGTGGTTATATATTTTACTTTAAAAATTTTAATAAAGAAGTAAAAAAAATTGATGAATATCCTATGGTATCAATACTTGTGCCTGCTCACAATGAAGCTAAGGTAATAGGCAAAACTGTGGAATCCTTATTACTACTTAATTATCCTAAAGATAAAATGGAACTCATTGTTATAAATGATAACTCATCTGATAATAGTAAAGATATTTTAGAAGATATAAAAAATAAGTATAATAATTATAATTTTACCATAATAAATACAGACAATTTAACTGGAGGAAAAGGAAAATCAAATGCATTGAATATTGGATATACCATTTCTAAAGGAGAGTTTATAGCAGTTTATGATGCAGATAACACACCAGATAGAAATGCACTTAGATATTTAATACAAACAATAGTAATGGATGATGAATTAGGAGCTGTTATTGGAAAATTCAGGACTCGAAATAAAAATAAAAATCTATTAACCAAATTCATAAATATAGAAACGCTAAGTTTTCAATGGATGTCACAAGCTGGTAGATGGGAATTATTTAATCTATGTACAATACCAGGAACTAACTTTATATTGAGAAAAAGTATCATAGAAGAGATTGGAGGGTGGGATAGTAAAGCAATTGCAGAAGATACAGAAATTAGCTTTAGAATATATAAATTGGGATATAAGATAAAACTTGTACCACAGTCTATAACATGGGAACAAGAACCAGAAACTGTTAAGGTATGGATAAAGCAACGTACCAGATGGGCAAAAGGTAATATATATGTCTTAATGAAATATATAAGAAATATATTTAAACAGGGAAAAAATAAAATTGTATTTGATATAGCCTACTTTTTTTCTGTATATTTTTTGTTCTTAACATCTGTCATTATATCGGATATTTTATTTATTTTAAGTATATCTAAACTAATAGAGATTTCAATTCCAATTAACTTTTTTATAATATGGATACTATCATATCTTCTATTTATCATAGAAGTAAGTATAAGCCTAAGCATAGAAAAAGGTGAAGCGACACTAGAAAATATATTCATAGTTGCAATAATGTATTTTACATATTCTCAACTATGGCTGTTTGTAGCTATAAAGGGAATGATAGAGTATTTAAAAGATGTAATTTTTAAAAGAGAAGTTAAATGGTATAAGACAGAAAGATTTTGATTCATGTACAGGAGGAACTAGCATGAAAAAATTTGTTATATCAATTATATCTTTAGTATTGTTTTTTTCAAATATATTGCTTGTAAATGAAGTAAAAGCCGATGAGACTAAAGTTAAAAACTATAAGTTTGAAAGAGACATCACTATAGATGGAGTTATAGGAAGTAATAGTACCTTTTTTGAGGTAAATAAAAATTGGGATATTGAGGAAGTCTTATTACACCTTAATTTTAGTAAGAGTCAAATATTAAATGGAGATGTTTCTAGCTTAACCGTTTTAATAAATAATGTACCAATAAAATCCATTAAATTAAATGCTAAGACTGATTATAAAAATACACTAGAGGTACTAGTACCAAAAGACTATATAATCCAAGGTTATAATGAAATAAAAATAAAAGCATATAAAACAATATCTGATAAAATTTGTCAGGATGATTCCAATACTGGAAATTGGATGGTTATTCATAAAGAATCATATACTTCAATTAGATATACGCAGAAAAATATGGGAAATTCAATAAGTGAATATCCATATCCATATTCAGAAGTTGAAGATAAGCTTAATTTGGACACAACTATGGTAGTCCCAGACAATATGACTAGGGGAGAATCTACAGCTGTGTTCAATCTAGCTTCAGAATTTGGAAAAACAACAAAAAATGATAACTTAAAACTTAATGTTAAACTATATTCAGAAATGAAAAATTGGTCTGAAGATAATATTATATATGTTGGTAAACCTGAAAATACAGCAGAAGAAATTTTGAATATTTTAAGCACAAAGGAACAAACCCTATTATCTTCAAATTGTATAATTAAACAAGTAGATTCCCCTTATAATAAGAATAAGAAGATGATGGTGATAATTGGCAGTAATGAAGAGGACTTAATAAAGGCATCAAATTTATTGGTAGAAAATAAACTCTCTAATCAAGTGCTATCATCATCAGTAATTGTAAACAAAAACACTAATATAAAAATTAATGAGCAACAAGAGCTAAATTTAAGTCATTTGACATTAAAAGACTTAGGTTATTCAGATTTTTTGTTAGAAGGTGCATTTAATCAACAAGCTTTGTTCGATGTAAAAATACCAAAGGGTAAGATATTAGATGACGGTTCAAAGATTGTTTTAAATTTAAGATATTCTGATAATTTGGATTTTGAAAAATCTTTGGTTACAGTATCCATAAATGATGTTGTTGTGGGAAGTAAAAAATTGGATAGGTCACATTCTAATAACGATAAACTAGAATTAAAAATACCCAAAGATATAGATAATAAAGACTACTATCAAGTTAAGTTGGTATTTAATTTGAGTATAAAAAATCAGAATTGTACTACAAGGGAAAGTAATAATCCCTGGGCATATGTATTAAATAGTTCTTATTTGGAGTTATCTACAAAAGATAAGGAATCCTTGTCTTTTGAAAGTTATCCATATCCATTTGTTAAAGATGATAAATTTAATGATTTAACTGTAATAATGCCAGATTATTCAGGTTCACAAGCTATGACTTGGATGTCTAGATTAGGGGTTAATTTAGGTGCAAGTATAAATTCCTATAAAGGAAACATAAATGTAATTAGAGGAAAAGAATTTAATGACAAATATAAAGATACCAATATTATAGTTTTTGGGGTACCACTTAATAATTCCATTATACAGATGTTAAATGATAATTTAAATATAAAGTTTAACAAAAGCTACTCCACATTTTTATCAAATGATAAGATAAGTTTTATTGATGGTTATGGAAAAGATATTTCTGCAATTCAATTGATAAAATCACCTTATAATAATCAAAAAAATATCCTGGTAATTAGTTCGATAAATGAAAAAAACTTATATTTAGGAATGGATTATTTATTAAATAAAAGTAAAGTTAATGATTTAAAAGGAGATACAATAACAATTGATGAATATGGAGAAGTAGAAGATTTATCTTATAATTTAAAAGTAAATAAAGAAGTAAAAGTTTCAAATAATGACATTAGTATTAGTAAGACAACTAAAGCATTTTTAATAATTTCTTTTATTACTATAATTGTAGTGGCAGTATTGTCAATGTTATATATAAAAAAGTATAAAAGAAGATAATATGATAAATCTATTATTTTAAAAGAGGTATATAATTTGAATAAATATATAAATAAATTTAAATTAAAAAGAAATATTTTAATCTCAGTAATGGTTTTAATTTTTATATTTATAATCTACTTTATAGGTACAGAGTTAAAAGATAAAAGTTCAATAAATAATCAATATGATGGCAAGATTAAATCAGCCAATTTATCTGTAGACTATGAAATAAAACAAGTTATGAAGGATATAGATAAACTAGGATTGAATACAGTAAATGTACCTATAATTATAAATATAGATGAAATTAATTCTGATATTATGACAATAGATAATAGTAGTAAAGAAAAAGCAATTAAACTAATAAAAAAACTAAACAAAAAAGGTATTTCAACAATATTAGAAGCGTATCCGTGGATAGAAAATGGTGAATTATATGAGACCGACTGGAATCCTAGAAATAAAGAGCGATTTTTTTATACATGGCAAAATACTATATTAAATGAACTTATAATAGATGTAGCAAATCCTTTAGATGTAAATGTTTTAAATATAGGTTCTAATTTGGTACATTTAGAAGAATATCAGAAAAATTGGAGTGAAATAATAGATTTTGTACAATCAAAATTTGATGGGCTTGTAACATACAGGACTAATTGGTGGTATACAAAAAAAGATGACTTAAATAGTAAGCTATCCTATGAACAAAAACTAAATAATAATTTTTTTGATAAGTTAGATTTTATATCTATAGCAGCGTATTTTGAATTAAGTAATAAACCTATTAATACAGTGGATGAACTAGTTTCTGCATTACATTCATCTACTGTAAATAATAGAAGACAGAATATAAAAGAAGAAATATATAATCTTTATAAAGTTCATGGAAAACCAATATTTTTTGGAGAACTAGGTTTTTCAAATAGAGAAAATGCAAGTTCTCAACCTTGGAATCATATTCCTTCAGAGGTTATAAATGATGAAGAGCAAGCAAGATGCTTTGAGGCATATAAAAAAGTTTTTGAAAATGAGGATTGGATAAATGGTTTTTCTGTATTTTGTGTAGGTAAAATAGATGAAGAAAAATTTTTTTACCCATCAAAGGAAAGTATAAAGGTTATTAAGTCTTGGTATGAATAGTTTTGTTATGTAAATATTAGTATTTGTATAAATTAAATGTATGATTAGGAGAGATACAAATGAATGACATCAAGGTTATGACTGTATTTGGAACTAGACCTGAGGCTATTAAAGTGGCTCCTTTAATAAAGGAACTTGAAGATAGAGAACATATAAAAAGTATTGTATGTGTTACAGCTCAACATAGAGAAATGCTTGACCAAGTTATAGAAACATTCAACATAAATGTAGACTATGATTTGGATATAATGAAGAAAGGGCAAAGCTTAAATGATATAACATGCAAAATTTTAAAGGAACTTCCATTAATTATAAATAAGGAAAATCCAAATATAATATTAGTTCATGGAGATACGACAACAACTCTAGCCACTAGTTTGACTGCATTCTATAATAAAATCTTTGTTGGTCACATAGAAGCTGGACTTAGAACTTATGATAAATATTCTCCATTTCCAGAGGAATTAAATAGACAACTTACAAGTGTTATTGCTGATATACACTTTGCCCCTACTAATTTGGCTAGAAAAAACTTGATTTATGAAGGAAAGCCTAAAAATAGTATATTTGTAACTGGTAATACTGCAATTGATGCTTTGCGTATGACAATAAAAGAAGACTATAATCATCCTATAATTGATAAGATTGGTAATGACAGGATGATTTTATTGACTTCTCATAGAAGAGAAAACTTGGGTAATCCTATGAAAAATATATTCAAAGCTGTAAAACGAATAGTAGATGACTTTGAAGATGTACAAATAGTATATCCTATACATTTAAATCCTGAGATACGTAATATAGCGGATAAAGTATTTGGGAAATCTCATAAAAGAATTCATATTATAGAACCTTTAGAAGTGGTTGATTTTCATAATTTTTTAAATAAATCATACATGATAATGACTGATAGTGGAGGAATACAGGAAGAAGCTCCATCGTTAGGTAAACCAGTCCTTGTGTTACGTGATAAAACAGAAAGAACTGAAGGGATTGAAGCTAAGACACTTAAATTAGTAGGTACTGATGAAGATAGAATATATAATTCAGTGAGTAGTTTATTAATAAATAAAAAGAGTTATAATCAGATGAGTAAAGCATCTAATCCATATGGGGATGGAAAAGCAAGTAAATATATAGTGGACATAATAATGAAGAAATTAAATTGTAAATATCTAAATTAGTTTTTGTTTATTTAATTTTAAATTTATAGTGGGAAGAATTAAAATTATTATCCACTTGATATAAAATCTGTGATAACATAAGTAATACCATTTTTAAGGGGGAGTAATATGGCTAGAAAAACCATAAAAAACTTAGGTAGAAATAAAAGTGTAAAGAGAATAAAGCTTCTATTAAAAAAAATTTTTATTACCGTATGCATAATAGCAAGTATAATTGCTGTTTTTAATATAACGAAGTATTTTGAGGAATTATATAAAATAAGAGATATAGAAAGTACTAAAATTGAATACTATATGGATGTAGCTGATGAAGCAGGTGATAGTAAAGTCCAATTAAGTTGGAAGGAATTGCTTGCTATAGATATGGTAATACATGATGAAGATTTAAGTAACATAAAAAAGAAAGACACATTAAATATAGGGAAGAAGTTTATAATAGAAGATAAAAATGATAAGGGAGAGGATGTATATAAAGTAAAGAAATTTACTAAAGTATTGAGTGAATTAAAATTTGACTCTTCTCAAAAAAGTAGAGCAAAAAAATATATGAAGGATTTAGAATACACGTATCTTGGAAATAAAGAATTAAATAATAGTGATGAAAAAATTAAATTTATAAAAAAACTAGAAGACTTAGCTATAAGAGAGTATATTGATTATGGAATACTGCCATCAATAACAATAGGACAAGCTATATTAGAATCTGGATGGGGAAACTCTAAACTTACAAAGCAGAGTAATAATTTATTTGGGATAAAAGCAGACAAAGCATGGAAAGGAAAGAAAGTAGAAATTTCAACTTCAGAACATTATAATGAGAAAATAGTAGCAAATTTCAGGTCATATAATTCATTACAGGATTCTGTTAGAGACCATAGCTTGTTTTTAGTTGATAACAAAAGATATAGAAAGCATGGTTTGTTTGAGGCAAAAGATTATATTAGTCAAGCACAAGCATTAGAAAATGCAGGGTATAGTACAGCTGAAGATAAAAAAGGAAATCGCATATATGCAGAACTATTAATAGAAGTTATTAGAAGTTACAATTTGCAACTTATAGATAATAAAGTAGAAACAAAATAATTATTAACTTCATATGAAAATATAACAGGAGAATATTATTCTTTGCAAAAGAATAGAAAATTTGTAAAAAAAACTAAAAAAATGTATTGACTTGTTATTTGAAAGGTGATATTATTATTACTGTACTCGAAAGAGAACA
>NZ_JBJODA010000014.1:0-140128 GCF_045899875.1 Clostridioides sp. GD02377 | reverse complement strand
ATTTATATAAGTTTCTTATTTTTAAAGTACTATTTTCAAAGTATGTTATAAATACTTTGTATAAATACATATAATAGTTTAAAGAGATTGATTCTTTAAATATAGAGTGGCGAGCTCTTATAGATATGTACTTTTAAATAAGAAAGGAGATAGATAAGTAAGTGTCTGTAATCAATAGTTTTATTCTACAATATGGATTAATCTCTGTATTTGTATTAATTATGATTGAGTATGCTTGTTTTCCATTACCTAGCGAAGTTGTATTGCCATTATGTGGAGCAATTGCCGCAAGGAATCATTTTGGGTTTTTGACAATTTTGATTTTGAGTATAATTGCAGGTATACTTGGGTCAATATTTTGTTATACAGTAGGAAATTGGGGTGGGAAATCTATCATAAATAAAATAGTAGAGATTTGTCCAAAGGCAAAGAAAGGAATATTTGCATCTCAGGACTATTTTAATAAATATTCTTCTATTTCTGTTTGTGTATGTAGATTAATTCCATTATGTAGAACATACATATCTTTTATAGCAGGTATAGCAGGTCAGAATATTATAACTTTTGTAGTATCATCTATTGTAGGAATTACCATATGGAATACTTCACTAATTAGCATAGGTTATATTTTCTCAGAGAGTTGGGTAAAAATAATGTCCCATTATAATGATTATAAATTCCTAGTTCTAATTATACCAATAGCTTTAATTCTTATTGGATTTACTATTAAGTCATATATACATAAAAAACATCATAAGTTAAGATTATAAAAAATTAATAGATTTTTTCATCATTTTTTATACTTACTGTAAGATTTAAGTGTTTGAGATAATTTCTAATAATCAAAATCCCCGTTTTTAGTACAATGTAGAAACGGGGATATTTAATGTCAAATTGTAATGAATAAGTTAAATTTAATAATGAAATAAGATATTGAGTGGTAGTTAAGAGCAATTAATTATCAGCTTTATTTTTATATACAGCTATTTTTTCTTGAATATCCAAGTACACTTATTACAAAAGAAACAATGAATAAGACTATAACTGTGGTGAAAGTCATCAACAAATAGGATTGAGTAGAAGTCATAATGGTAGAAAGTCCAGGTCCATCCTCAAAATATTTGATAAAATAGAAAATAGGAACGACGAAAAGCAATCCTATTGTTTGTGCTGAACGGAAACCAAACCAATATGTAAGAGGTAAGCAAATAGCAGTACAAGTAAGTGGCAAAATAATTGCTGCAATAATAGATAAGCCCAATATACTGATTTCAAAATTACCATAGAAAATACTGCTCATCAAACTAAATATAATGCTTCCAGATAAACTAAAAACCAATGTGCATATAACAGAAATATATTTGCTTGCCACTACAGAATATCCACTAACAGGCATAGCTAATTGATATTTTTTCCAGTTTACATTCTCATCACTTGCAAAACTTATAATGTTTTGCATACCTATTGAAATAGAAAACATAATTGAAGTCATTAATCCAGCATATATCCCCATATTCATAATGAGAAGAATAATAGCCAATATTGCAATTATAATAAGTTTCTTATCAATACTTTTAAAAAAAAGATAGAAGTCTTTGTAAATTAATCCTCGCATAATATTCCTCCTTTAATATAGAAAAGCATAATATCTTCCAATGTCGCATTATCAACAACTACATCCTTATATTTTCTTCTTGCAGTTTCTTTATCATCAACTAAGCATTCTATACTCATATTTGTCTGTTTGCAAATAAGATAATCATCTTGTGAGATAGTTTTAAATTTTTCTTTTCCACACCTAATAATTCCATAATTGTAGATTAAGTTATCTTTTTGTTCTTCAAAAACAATTTCTCCTTTATGAATTAGTATTACATAATCTGCAATTTTTTGTATATCTGATGTGATATGGGATGAAAAGAAAATAGAGTGTTCTTCATCTTGTATGAATTCCAAAAACAAATCCAATATTTCATCTCTACTAACAGGGTCAAGCCCAGTTGTTGCTTCATCTAAAATTAGAAGTTTTGGTCTATGAGCCATAGCACATATAATAGAAAGTTTCATTTTCATTCCTTTGGAAAATGAGCCAATAGTTTTTTTTAATGGAAGCTTGAATTTTTCTAGATAATGTTGATAAAGTGTATCATCCCATGACGTATATATGCCAGATAGTATTTTACTGATATGTTTTACAGTAAAAATATCATGGAAATTGCACTCATCAAAGACAATACCAATATCATTTTTAATTGAATACGTTGCATTGTCTACCCCAAATATCTCAATTTTTCCAGCATCTTTTTTCAATTCATTCAGTATCAAATTAATTGTGGTACTTTTACCAGCGCCATTCTCTCCAATAAAGCCGACAATTCTACCTTTTGGAATACAAAATGAAACATCTTTTAATGAAAAATCATCAAAATTTTTATATAAGTTTTGAACTAAAACATTATTCTTTTCCATAGTTTACATCCCCTTAATCTTCATAGAATAATTTGAGAATATTGGTCATCTGCTCATAAGATATACCATGTGTTCGACCAATTTCTGAAACTTTTTGCAATAATTCTTCTGCTATTCGTAACTGTTCTTCTTGGATGAACTCTTTATTTTGACTAGATACAAAACTACCTTTACCAGACACAGTTTCAATAAATCCATCACGAGTTAAATCCTCGTATGCCCGTTGAACAGTAATTACACTTATATGTAAATCTTTTGCTAGACTTCTCATAGATGGTAGCATCTCACCAGCAGATAATGTTCCATTCATTATAAGACTTTTAATCTGCAAACATATTTGTTCATATATAGGTTTATCACTACTATTACTAATGATTATTTCCATTTAATCCTCCTATACTGTACTTACTGTACTTGTTAGTTAAGTACAGTATAGGCCTATAAATCAGTCTTGTCAAGATAATAAATATAAAAGAGAGAATAATACAATAATTTATATGTTAGTCACCTTATATCTTTTTATGCTAAAATGGTGTTAAGAAATGAAACAAATACTATTTATATAAAAGGGGTAAGAATATGGATATAATAGATAATCTAAGGGTACAAGGGGTAGATGAGAAACTTATTGAAGATGTACTATATTTTAGACGTTATTATGCTCTAGAGAAAGATTTAGAATATAGGGTAACGAAGTCTAAAACTTATTTTTATGGAAGAGATATTTTGTCTATGTGTATAGCAGCTATTTTGGAAGAAGAAAATATATTATTATCAGGACCAAAAGCAACAGGAAAAAACTTACTTGCTGACAACTTGGGTGAGATATTTAATAGACCTCAATGGAATACATCATTTCACATAAATACAGATAGTTCAACACTTATAGGTACAGACACATTTATAGATAATGAAGTTAAGCTTAGAAGGGGTTCTGTTTATGAATGTGCCATCAATGGGGGATTTGGTGTATTTGATGAAATTAATATGGCAAAGAATGATGCTGTAGTTGTAGTACATTCAGCTTTAGATTATAGAAGACTGATTGATGTTCCTGGATATGAAAGAGTAAATCTGCATCCAGCAACGAGATTTATTGGGACTATGAATTATGAATATGCAGGAACAAAAGAACTTAATGAGGCACTAGTATCTAGATTTATGGTAATAGATATTCCTCCTATAGAAGAAGATAAGTTGATGATGATTTTAAAAAATGAATTTCCAGATGCTGATGAAGAAAAATTAATGCATTTTGCAGGAATATTTCTAGATTTACAGTTGAAGTCTCAAAATGGTGAAATATCTAGTAAAGCTATTGACTTGCGTGGTCTCATGGCATCACTTAAGACTATAAGAAGAGGGTTGAAACCAACTCTTGCAATTAACATGGGACTTACAGGAAAGACCTTCGATATATATGAGAAAGAAATGGTTGGAGATGTAATTAAAACTAGAATACCTAATAAATGGGAGAGTATAGATGTATTTCCAATAAGTCATATTTAATATAGGTGAGATTATGAAATGGATATATGATGATTATGAATTTGAAAACAGAGCAAATAATTTATCTTGGACAATAGCTGGAGATTACAATGAAAGTATAGATATATCAGAAAAGGATTATTCTTCAAAAGAGATAGGTTTATATTTTGCAATAATTGCAGGTGCTAGAAGAAAGTATGTAGATTGGGACATAGTAAAAAAATACCTTACAAATAGAATACGAAAAGGATATGACAAAGATATTATATTGGGTCTGATTCAAGTCATATTAAATACAATAGTTGAAGAAAAGGCTATTAAAGATAGACCAGGGATAGAAGATATAAGAAGAAATGCTTATAAAGATATTGTTTCACGTTTTACCAAAATACACAATGACAATATTATGGATAAAATTAAATATGCCTTTGTACTTTATAATATGGACAAGCATCCAGCATTAGATAGCCTAACTAGAAGAATAGTTAATGACATAAGGAATATAGATACAAATCAAGATATTATGGAGATTTTAAAAGCATTAGATGTTATATATTTAACTTATTTTGAATATATATTAAATGGAGAAGAAAGTAGTTCTACATATGATGAAAATAATGTAAAAGATGTTGATGTAAATTTTGATACATTTGCTGATTTTATGTATGAAGAACTTTATAGTGATGAAGAAGAAAATATTATTGAAAGTGATATAGACTCTATATCTTCATCTATGCTTATAGAGGGAGTAGGAGATTTTGAGGATTCTCAATCTAGCAATTCAGCAGACAGAGTAATATATGTTGATGAAGAGACTGCAAATAAGATATATTCAAAGATAGAACATTATTATGGGAAAACTTATTTGAGTAAAGGTGAAATTAAGAAGATTGAAACACAAAATTGTAGAAATGTTCATGAAGGGTGTAGAATACACTTTACAGATGGAGTTCTTAGAAGTGAGTGTAATAATGTATTCCAGTTAAAATATGTGACAAGGCAAAAAGAAAATAATTTAGGGAAATTTAGAGAACATGCTAGAATGTATAGACAACAAATAAAGAGATTAAAAGAAAGTCTAGCTAGAATTTTGATAGAAGAAAATGCTAAAACAAGAGTATACTCTGATTGTGGAACTATATTAGCAAATAGGGCTTGGAGAGTGGGTAGAAGTAATAATAATAAAATATTTTATAAAGATATAGAAAATGAAAAAGGAAAGTATGTTATTGATATATTATTAGATGCAAGTGGTTCTCAAAGTAGAAATCAAGGAAATGTGGCAATTCAGGCGTATATAATTGCAAATGCCTTAACAGAGGTTGGCATACCAAATAGAGCTATGGGATTTTCTAGTTTTTTGGATTATACAATATTAAAAAGATTTAAAGATTATGATGATAGTTTAAAAAATAGTGAAAATATATTTGAATACTTTTGTGCTGGTAATAATAGAGATGGTTTAGCTATAAAATCTATATGTAGTGGTCTAATAAATAGAGATGAAGAAAATAAAATTTTGATAGTTCTTAGTGATGGAAGACCCAATGATGTAAAGATAGGAAAAAATAGTGAGAGAACCTTAAGAGGAGAAAAAGCTTATAGAGGGATAGTTGGTTTAAGAGATACAGCTAATGAAGTAAGAAAAGCTAGGAAACAAAATATATTAGTATTAGGAGTATTCACAGGGAAAGAATCGGAGCTTGAGGCTGAAAGATTAATATATGGAAACGATTTTATATATTCAAGAGATATAACTAGATTTTCTGATGTAGTTTCGATGTATTTAAAGAAGATAATTAGAAATTAATCAAGATTATAAAAAATAATTTATATACATAAAAATATAAAAATGAATAAAATTTGTAAAAAATGTAGAAATTTTCACAGAAAAGGTATACAATGATTTATATAGAAAATGTTTTAAGAATAATTTAAAAATTAAATATATAATATTATAGGTTCTTCAAGCAAGATTAATAGGGAAAAAGGTTAAATTCCTTTACAGCCCCCGCTACTGTGATGCAGACGAAACTTTTGTTAGCCACTATGATGATATACTTTTATATTTCATGGGAAGGAAGAGGAGTAGGAAGAAGCTAAGTCAGGAGACCTGCCTAAAATATTAAAGTAATTTCTTCGGGGATGGAGAAAGTTTCTTATAATAATTATACAGATATGTTTATTTTATGTGTTTGTATTTGGATTGTCGAAAATTAGAAGCCTAACCATCGAGTTAGGCTTTTTTATTTTTATTTTTAAAATAAATTAGACATATATTATTTATATTTTAATTATTAGAAAGGGAGAGAGGGGATAGTAAAATGAAACAAAATATCAAATTAGGGGTTATAGCTGCACTTATGTTAATCATTTTAACTCCAGTTACATCGAATGCAATGCACATAATGGAAGGATACTTACCAGTAAAATGGTCTATAGCATGGGGAGTTATATTTATACCATTTTTTTTAGTAGGACTAAAATCAATAGGAAAAATAGTAAAGCAAGACCCTAAAAAGAAAGTATTATTAGCGCTGTGTGGAGCATTTGTATTTGTATTGTCAGCACTAAAGATACCTTCAGTAACAGGAAGTTGTTCACATCCTACTGGAGTAGGTCTTGGAGCAATAATGTTTGGACCAAGTGTAATGTTTGTTCTTGGAACTATAGTTCTAATATTCCAAGCATTACTATTGGCACATGGAGGAATAACTACTTTAGGAGCTAATGCTTTTTCAATGGCTATTATAGGACCAATTATATCATTCTTAATATTTAAAGCATTAAAGAAAAAAGACGGAAATAATGCAATGCCAGTATTTCTTGCAGCAGCAATAGGAGATTTGGCTACATATACAGTAACTTCGATACAGTTAGCACTGGCTTTCCCAGACCCATCAGGTGGAGTGATGGCTTCAGCAATTAAGTTTTTAGGAATTTTCTTTATGACTCAAATACCAATAGCGATAGCAGAAGGTATACTTACTGTAATTGTATATAATTTAATTACAGAAAATGGAGAAAAAAGCATACTAGAAAATAATGATAAAGGAGTTAAAGCTAATGAGTGCTAAAACAAAGACGAAAACTAATATATTACTACTTTTATTAGTAGTAGCTCTTATCATATTCCCACTACTTGTTAATTCGGGAGCTGAATATGGAGGAGCAGATGGTCAAGCTGAGAGTGAAATTACTAAGATAAATCCAGATTATGAACCATGGTTTAGTAGCCCATATGAGCCACCAAGTGGAGAAATAGAAAGTTTATTATTCTCTGCACAAGCAGCGTTAGGTGCTGGTGTAATAGGGTACATATTAGGTGTTCAAAAAGGAAAGAGAAGTTAATTATGCTTATAATTGATAAATATGCATATACAAATAGATTAAGTAAAGTAAATCCAAATAAAAAAGTAGCCATAGGAGTAATCTTTCTGATTGCTTCTATGGTAATAAAAAATATATTTGTTTTAAGTGGAATTATGATTTTAATGAGTATTCTAGTTGTTTGTGTAGCTGGAATAGATTTAAAGAATTATTTAAAATTACTCAGAATACCAATGTACTTTTTATTTCTTAGTATAGGAATAACTCTTGTAAATATATCTTTTAATAAGGCAGACTTATTATATAGTTTTGAAATTTTTAGTTTCAATGTAGGAATATCAAAAGCATCTATTGACATGTCTATTCATGTGTTATTTAGAGCTATGTCTTGTTTGACTTGTGTATACTTTTGTATACTTACAACACCTTTTAATCAATTAATATTCTTCTTTAAAAAATTGCATTTACCTGATACTTTTGTTGAGCTATCAATGTTAATATATAGGTTTATATTCATATTTTTAGAAGAATTTTCAGAAATATATAAGTCACAAGAACTAAGATTTGGGTACATAAATTTAAAAACTTCATATAAATCCTTAGGAATTCTTGGAAGTATGCTGTACAAAAGACTTATGACAAGGTATGATGATATGTGTATATCATTAGACATAAAATTGTATGATGGTAAATTTCACATAGTAGGGGATAATGATGTTTAAAATAAATAATTTAACTTATCAATATGAAAAGAATGCCAATGCATTATTAAACATTAATATGGATTTCTCAAAGGGAAATGTTATAGGTATAATAGGTTCAAATGGTTCAGGAAAATCAACATTATTTATGAATTTAATGGGTATATTAAAACCTACATCTGGAGAAATTCTTTTTAAAGAAGAAAAATTAAAATATGATAAAAAAAGTTTGTATAATCTTAGAAAAAATGTGGGTATTGTCTTTCAAGACCCAGAAAAACAAATTTTCTATTCAAAAGTATACGATGATATAGCATTTGCAATGAGAAATATTGGTATAGATGAAAAAATAATTAAAGAGAGAATAAACAAAGCTCTAGTAGCTGTTAATGGAATAGATTTTATAGATAGACCAGTACATTTTTTAAGTTATGGTCAGAAAAAAAGGGTAGCGATAGCATCAGTTATAGCAATGGAAAATGAAATTATATTGCTTGATGAGCCTACAGCTGGTTTAGACCCAGTAAGTACTAGGTCTATTGTAGATATAATAAAGGGATTGAATAAAGATAATATAAAAATAGTAATATCCAGTCATGATATGAATTTAATGTATGAAATATGCGATTATATATATGTATTGGATAAGGGGATTTTAATTGATGAAGGAAAGGCAGAAAATGTATTTGTAAATGAAAATAACATTATACAAGCTGGCTTAGAATCCCCATGGCTAGTAAAGGTACACAAAAATATGAACCTACCTTTATTTAAGAAAGAAGAAGATTTGTATAAGTACTGGAAAGAAAGAGAACTTAATACAAACAAATAATTAAGCCCTAAACCTATTTTAAAAAAATAGATTTATATATAATAACCCTTAACCTAGACCCCTTAAAGGTGCCTTATGATTCCCCAAATCATAAGGTTATTTTTTTATTAAATAATAAAATAAATTATATGTAAAGTGTTATTTAATTGTAATATATTGGAAATAATCTATTAGTATAATACATAATTATAATTTGAAGTAATTCATATTTTAGATTAAAATATATTTATGGCTGTTAACAGGAGGAGAAATATGAATTTAGATACATTAAATCCTGCTCAAAGAGAAGCAGTAGAAAAGACTGAAGGTCCAGTACTTATACTGGCTGGAGCTGGTTCAGGTAAAACTAAGGTATTAACAACGAGAATGGCATACCTTATAGAAGATAAAGGTGTACAACCACCAAATATATTAGCGATAACATTTACAAACAAAGCTGCAAATGAAATGAGAGAAAGAGTTGAACAAAATATAGGTTCTGAGACTAAGGAAATGTGGATAAGTACATTCCATTCTTGCTGTGTTCGTATACTTAGAAAAGATATAAATAAGATTGGTTACAACAGGAGCTTTGTAATTTATGATGCAGCAGACCAAGTTACATTGGTTAAAGACTGTCTTAAAGAACTAAATTTAAGTGATAAGGTGTTTGAACCAAAAGCAGTTATAAGTGCTATTTCAGGAGCAAAAGATAAGCTTTATACTCCAAAACAGTTTAAAGACATTAACATGGCAGATAATAGAATGAGTAAAATTGCAGATATTTATGCATTATATCAAGACCGTTTAAAAAGAAATAGTGCACTTGATTTTGATGATTTAATACTTAAAACTGTAGAGCTTTTTAAGGCTAATGAAGAAGTTTTAGCATATTATAGAAGTAGATTTAGATACATAATGGTAGATGAGTATCAAGATACAAGTAAAGCTCAGTATGAATTGATAAAATTATTAGCCAGAGAACATCAAAATATTTGTGTTGTTGGAGATGATGACCAAAGTATTTATGGATGGAGAGGCGCAGATATAAGAAATATACTTGAGTTTGAGAAAGATTATGATAATGTACATGTTGTAAAATTGGAGCAAAATTATAGGTCTACACAAGTGATATTAGATGCAGCTAATAAAGTTATATCTAATAATATAGAAAGAAAAAGGAAAAAGCTTTGGAGTGAAAAAAAAGAAGGAGAGCTTATAAAGATACAATTAACTGGTAGTGAAATAGAAGAAGCTGATTTCATTGCTGATTCAATTGCACAAATAGCTAGAAAAGAGAAGAGACCATATAAAGACTTTGCAGTACTTTATAGAGCAAATGCACAAGCTAGACCTGTAGAGGATGCTTTAAATAGAAGTCAAATACCATATAATATATATGGTGGTACAAAATTTTACGAGAGAAAAGAAATAAAGGATTTATTAGCGTATTTAAGAGTTATTCAAAATCCACAAGATGATATATCTATAAAAAGAATTATAAACGTACCTAGAAGGGGTATAGGGCTTAGAACAATAGAAAAAATTGAAGATAGAGCTAATTTAAAGCAGGAAAGTATATATTCAGTATTAATTGATATAGAGACAAATTCAGATATATCTACTAAAGCAAGAGCAAGTATAAGTGGATTTGTTGATATTATAGGTACACTTAGAACTATAAAAGAAGTTTATCCTGTTAGTAAACTTATAGAAAAGGTCTTAGATACTACAGGATATATGGATGAACTTGTAGAGATAAGGAATAAAAATGAAAAAGATTTGACTGGTAAGGGAGAGGAAGCTCAAGATAGAATTGACAACTTAAGAGAATTCATATCTATAGCTTTGGAGTTTGAAAGTAGTAATGATGAGAATTATGAAAACAAAGACTTAGAAACATTCTTAACTAGTATAGCACTTACATCTGAATCAAATGATGAAGAAGACAATGATAGGGTTTCTCTTATGACAATTCATACATCTAAAGGGCTAGAATTCCCTGTAGTATTCCTAATAGGTATGGAAGAAGGATTATTCCCTATATCAAGAGCTATAAAGTCTCTAAGTGATTCACAGATAGAAGAAGAGAGAAGACTTTGTTATGTTGGTATAACTAGAGCCAAGGAAGAGTTATATATGTCATTGACAGAGAAGAGGACATTATATGGTAAAACAAATGTTGCAATAGCTTCAAGATTTATGGAGGAGCTACCAGAAGAATGTATAGAAAGATTGTACAAAGTAAAGAAAGAACTGAGTTATTCTAAAGCAAGCTATAATATGTTAGATAAATATACTAAAAAGTACATGAATACTATAAGTAAATCTAAAGTTGCTGACAAAGTTAATGCTACAATAAAAGATTCCAATAAAGAGACTAACCCAGATGATATAAAACTTGGTTCTAAAGTGCATCATCCTAAATTTGGGGTTGGGACAGTAGTATCTATAATTGGCACAGATGTTACTATAGCTTTTGACAAGCAAGGAATTAAAAAAATAAACAAAGAATATACAACACTAAATATTTTATAATGGAGGTTAATATAGGGAATGGATAGTATAAATTTTGCTAAGAACTTAATAGACTTCATATATGATAGTCCATCATCTTTTCATGCAGTTGATAGTGCTAAAGAAATTCTAGATAAAAATGGATTTGAAGAGTTAGCTTTAAATCATAAGTGGAACCTAAAAGTGGGTGGAAAATACTATGTTACTAAAAATTTATCTGCTATAGTAGCTTTTGTAGTTAATTCAGAAGACATAGAGAAAGATGGTTTTAGAATAATAGGTTCTCATTCAGATTCTCCTACATTTAGCATTAAACCAAATGCAGAAATAGAAGCTGAAAAATCTTATTTGAAGTTGAATACAGAGTGCTATGGAGGAGCAATATTGAGCACATGGTTAGATAGACCTCTTGGCATAGCTGGCAGGGTAGTTTTAAAGAGTGATAATGTATTAAAGCCAAGCGAAAGACTTATAAACTTTCAAAAGCCAATTTGTATAATACCAAACCTAGCTATACACTTAAATAGAAGTATAAATGATGGTCATTCATATAATAAGCAAAAGGATATGTTACCTTTAGTTGGTTTGTTGAATGATACATTAGAAAAAGATAACTTCCTTTTAAAACAAATAGCATCTAATTTGGATGTAAATATGGAAGATGTCATAGATTTTGATTTGTTTTTATATGAATTTGAAAAAGGAAGTTTAATAGGGGCTAATGATGAATTTATATCTATAGGAAGACAAGACAATCTTGCTATGGTACATGCTAGCTTGAATGCTCTTATTGATACTAAAGGTCAAAATGGCGTAAATGTAATGGCCGTATTTGATAATGAAGAAGTTGGTAGCTCTACTAAACAAGGTGCAGATTCAAACATGCTATTAAATATATTGGAAAGAATTTGTCTATCAATAGGTAAAGATAGGGAAGAGTTCTTTGAGTCTATTTATTCATCTTTTATGATATCATCAGATTTGGCTCATGCCATCCATCCAAATACTCCAGAAAAACATGACCCAACTAATAAACCAGTTATGGGAAAAGGGCCTGTTATAAAGATAAATGCTAGTCAGGCATATACAAGTGATGGGTATTCTATAGCTGTTTATAAGAATATATGTAGAGAAGCTAATGTTGAGTATCAAGAATTTGTTAATAGGTCAGATGAAAGAGGTGGAAGTACTATAGGTCCAATATCTTCAACTCATATAGATATACCATCTGTGGATGTGGGAAGTCCAATTTTGGCAATGCACTCTATAAGAGAATTAGGAAATGTTGAAGACCATTATAGTATATATAAAACGTTTAGCAAGTTTTTTGAAATATAAATATAAGATAAACAATTTGGAGATGAGACTATGAAATTAGGATTATGCTTAGAAGGTGGAGGCGCAAAAGGGGCTTACCAAGCAGGAGTAGTAAAGGCATTATATGATGGAGGAATAAATAAATTTTATTCAATTTCAGGGACATCGATAGGAGCAATAAATGGATATTATTTGTACACAGGTAATGTTGATAACTTAGAAAAAATGTGGACAAATATAAAAGATATCCAGAATGGAAATGTAAAAATAATAAATAATACTGTGGATAATTCTCCTGCTATAGACAATTTGAGGGAACTAGATGATAGTAAAATTGAAGAAATGAAGTTTTATGTTAACTATGTAGAAGTCAATAATAAGGTAGTATCAGAAAAGATTGTTGATGTATCAAAGATGACTTGTGATGAAGCAATTATCAGTATTTCATACAGTGGATTGTTACCATCAAATCCAAAGGCCACTCTTGGTTTTAAAGAACAATTTGCAAAAGATGTTCAAGAAGGACTATATGATGGTTTTAAATTAGATGGAGGTCTAATTAGGAGTGCATTGATTGATCCTTTAATTGTGGATAATGTGGATAAGATTATTTTAATATCAACGAAATATAATTATGAATTGCCAGAAGATATTAAAAAAACATACGATGAAGACAGAATAATAGTAGTTAGACCAAATACTCAGTTCGCACCTAAAGACACTCTTAATTTTGATGATGAGTTTTGTAAAGCTATTTATCAAGAAGGATATGAAATAGGAAAAAATATACTTGATAGACTTTAATTTAGAGTATAATATAATAAATGTAATTGTATAATTTAACTAAGGAAAAGGAAGGTAATGAATTATGGAAAATAAAAATCCTATAGTAACTATAGAAATGGAAAATGGAAAAGAAATTAAAATTGAGTTGTACCCAAATATAGCACCAAATACAGTTAAAAACTTTGTATCATTAGTAAATGAAGGATATTATAATGGAATAATATTTCATAGAGTAATACCAGGATTTATGATACAAGGTGGATGCCCAAATGGTACAGGAATGGGTGGTCCAGGTCACTCTATAAAAGGTGAATTTAGTGGGAATGGATTTACTAATAATTTAAAACATGAAAGAGGAGTCATATCGATGGCTAGAACTATGGCACCTAATTCAGCTGGTTCTCAATTTTTCATAATGCATAAAAATTCACCACATTTAGATGGTCAATATGCAGGATTTGGTAGAGTAATAGAAGGTATAGAGGTTGTTGATGAAATAGCATCAGTTAGAACAGATGCAGCTGATAAACCACAAACTTCACAAGTTATGAAATCTGTTACTGTGGAGACTTTTGGAATAGATTACTCTGATGTAGAAAAAAATTAAAACATATATAAAAATTAGTTATAAGTAAAAGTCAAAATATATGTTGTTTATTGAAGATAAAATGGGATGTAGTTACGTCTTTAGACGAATACATCTCATTTTTTATTTATTCTATATAATAAGAAGTTGTGTATTAAAATAATAAATTACAGAATGTGCCAATTAGAAATAACATTAAAATTTTATGATACTTATTCCATAAAATTAGTATCATAAAATTTTAATTAAAAAATAAAGTATAGTTAAAAAAATTTTACTAAAAATATTTTTATCCAAGTTTGTATATAATAATATATTAAATAAATATGGAAGACATATGGAAAACAATTATTCCAGTGTCTTTTTAAGCTATTTTATCTATTTTATTTAAGAAAAATAAGTTTTTCTATGTTTTTTATTTATAAAAAAATATCATCATGGAAATATCTTCTATTTACAATTTTATAACTTTGGTTTACAATAATAGAGACAATAAATCCTAAAAAACATAAGAAGAAAAAAGTGCTTAATATTTGAGAGAGACTGGTTTAGTTTACACCAGCTAGGCCAGTCAAGGAATAATTTAAAGTGTAATATATAACAATGAAAAAGAACCTGTAATTAGAATCTTCTAATTACAGGTTCTTTTTTTGAAGAAATTGGTATTATTATATAAATATTTAAGAAAGTAAATTTTTAACTTTATTGTAACTAAGTATGTTTTTTAACATAGTATAATATAGACCCAAAATGGAGGGATTATAAATGAGAAATATTATACTTTATTTAAATGATGATACCTTTATATCAAGAAAATATCCAGATAAAAACTTTAGTTTTTTAGAATATTGTTTAATAGGAACTAAATATTCAAGCACTTTTGCAGAAGAAAAACTTCTTACTTTTTTCAAAGTAAGAATACCAGAGATATTAAAAGATAAAAATATACTAAAAGCAGAGTTATTTATTCATATTAATTCAGATAATAATTATATTTTTAATGAAAAAATAGATATTGAAGTAAAAAGAATAATCGAATATTATAATTCAAGGACTATATCATGGAATGATAAATTGCCTATAGAAAATATTGAAGGATATTTACCAATTGGTATAAGTGATACGTCTAACTATATATGTTTAAATATTACAAGTATTGTAAAAGCATGGGCGGTGGGCAAGTATCCTAATTATGGATTAGCTTTATCTTTAAATTATCCTTGTAAGATTATAGAGTTTACATCTAGTAGAGGTCGTAACAAACCATATATACTTATAACATTTGAAGAAAGAAAAAAAGAGTGCTGTCCTCCTAAATTCGGATGTCCTCCAATTAGAGTTACAGGTCCAACCGGACCAAGAGGCCCAATGGGAAGCACAGGAGCAACAGGACCAACCGGAAATACCGGAGAAATAGGACCAACTGGAGCGACTGGTCCAACTGGAAACACAGGAATAACAGGGTCAACTGGAGCGACTGGTTCAACAGGAAACACAGGAGTAACTGGAGAAATAGGACCAACCGGAGCAACAGGTCCAATAGGAAACACAGGACCAACTGGAGGAATAGGCCCAACAGGAAACACAGGAGAAATAGGTCCAACAGGAGCAACAGGCCCAACAGGAAACACAGGAACAACAGGTCCAACCGGAAATACCGGATTAGAAGGACCAACCGGAGCAACAGGTCCAACAGGGAATACAGGAGAGATAGGGCCAACTGGAGCAACCGGCTCAACAGGAAACACAGGAGCGACAGGTCCAACAGGAAACACAGGATTAGAAGGCCCAATGGGAACAACAGGTTCAACCGGAAACACCGGATTAGAAGGTCCAATGGGAGCAACAGGCCCAACCGGAAATACTGGAGAAATAGGGCCAACCGGAGCAACAGGTTCAACCGGAAATACCGGAGAAATAGGACCAACTGGAGCAACAGGTTCAACAGGAAACACAGGAGCAACTGGAGAAATAGGGCCAACAGGAAACACAGGAGTGATAGGACCAACCGGAGTAACAGGCCCAACCGGAAATACTGGAGAAATAGGACCAACAGGAAACACAGGAGCAACTGGAGCAACAGGCCCAACAGGGAATACAGGAGAGATAGGGCCAACTGGAAACACAGGAGCAACTGGAAATACAGGGTTAGAAGGTCCAATGGGAGCAACAGGCCCAATCGGAAATACCGGAGAAATAGGACCAACTGGAGCAACAGGTCCAATAGGAAACACAGGAGCAACTGGAGAAATAGGGCTAACCGGAGCAACAGGTCCAATAGGAAACACAGGACCAACAGGAGAAATAGGACCAACCGGAGCAACAGGTCCAACAGGCCTAACCGGAAATACAGGAGTAACAGGACCAACCGGAGCAACAGGTCCAATAGGAAACACAGGAGTGACAGGACCAACAGGAAATACAGGAGTAACAGGAGAAATAGGACCAACAGGAAACGCAGGAGCAACAGGAGCGACCGGACCAACCGGAAATACTGGAGCAACAGGTAATTTCTCACAGCCAATTGCTAATTTTCTTGTAAATGCTCCATCTGCACAAATCTTAAATAATGGGGAAGCTATAAAAAATTGGCAAGCAGTACTGGGGAATAGTTCAAGTATAACAGTGGATGCAAATGGTACATTTAAAGTAGAAGAAAATGGTGTGTACTACATTTCAGTTTCATTAGCATTGCAACCAGGTTCATCAAGTATAAATCAATACTCTTTTTCTTTCTTATTTCCTATTTTAGGAGGGAGAGATTTAGCAGGTATCACTACTGAGCCAGGTGGTGGAGGTGTGGTTTCTGGATATTTCGCTGGTTTTCTATTTGGTGGAACTACATTTACTATAAATAATTTTTCATCTGTGTCTGTAGGAATAAGAAATGGTCAATCAGCAGGGACAGCGGCAGCTTTGACTATATTTAGAATAGCTGATACTATTATGACTTAACTTTATATTTAATATTAATATATGTATAATAAAAAACTGTTTCAAATATATATTTGAAACAGTTTTTCTGTTTAAAAATTTTATATTATTTAAAGTTCTTGATTGCAGTAGTTAAATTAGGCACTAGTTGTTTCTTTCTAGATACAACACCTGGTGCAAATGTACCTTGAACACCTTCAACACTAAATGCATCAGCAATTAATCTATCTTCTGCCTTATAGATTAAATAAGAGCCTTCTTTAATTATGTCTGTAACTGCAATAACTAATTTATCATAATCAGTTGAATTTATATAAGATAAAAATTCATCTTTTTTAGCAAATATAGAATCTATATCTAAAGTAAATACTTGTCCAATACCAACTTTATATCCACTCATATTGAATTCTTTAAAGTCCATATTTACTATTTCTTCTATAGTATATTCATCTAAAGAAGTACCACATTTAAACATATCCATAGCATATTTTTCCATATCTACATTTGCTATTTTGCTTAGTTCTTCACATGCTTTTTTATCCATGTCAGTTGTTGTTGGAGATTTGAATAATAATGTATCAGATAATATAGCAGATAAAAGAAGTCCAGCTATTTCATAAGGTATCTCAACATTATTTTCTTTATACATTTGGTAAATTATAGTACTATTACATCCAACAGGCATAACTCTAAAAGACATAGGAACATCAGTAGAAATACCACCAAGTTTATGATGGTCAATTATTTCAACTATATTTGCTTGTTCAATTCCATCAGCACTTTGAGCATATTCATTATGGTCAACTAAAACAACATTCTTTTTAGTTGGGTTCAATAGATGTCCTTTTGAAATTAATCCTAAAAACTTATTATCATCATCTAATATAGGATAAGATCTGAAGTTTGTCTCTAGCATGATTTCTTTGATTTCATCCATGTAATCATCTTCTTTGAATGTAATTAAATTTTCTGTAGCTTCTATAGAGTCTAAGAAACTACATTGATTTATCACATTAGAAGTTTTATAGTTATCACTTTCAACAGAAACAACAGAAACTCCATTTATTTTAGCAAGAGCTAGTAAGTCTTTTGAAATCTCTGTATGATTAGTAAGTATTAAAAGTTTAACTTTTGTATCAATAGCATATTCAATACTATCATATCTATCGCCAACAATAGCTATGTCTCCCTCTTTTAGAGTCTCTATTAGAGTTTCCATACCAAATGATAGAGTAACCACTCTACCTTTTACATCTTCACCACAATCCACAAGAATAGTACCATTAAGGTTTTTACAAATATTTGATAGTGATGTGTGTATAGTTGTAAAGTGTTGATGAAGTAGGTTTTTAGCTATTTCTTTCATAGTAATGATACCAGCAAAAGTTCCATCATCATAAGTTACAGGTAGTGTCTTAACATTTTTTTCATCCATAAGATTATAAGCTTCTAATATAGATGAAGTTGGAGTTAAAGGAACTACTTTATCATAATTTAAATCTCTAACTTGTATTCTAACATTATCTAAAATTTCAGGTGCATCTACCTTAAAGTAATCTAAGGCATATTTAGCCTCTTTTCTGATATCTCCCAAAGCATAAGCTGTTGCTTTTATTCCTAGTTTGTTCTTTAAATGTGCTAATGAAATTGCAGAACATATTGAATCTGTATCTGGATTTTTATGTCCGAAAACTAATAAACTCATTTTAATACTCCTTTCAAAACTTGAATATAAATAATAATTGATAAAAATATTATATCAAAAGGTTGTGGGTATATGTTGTAAAAAGAAAAAAATTTAATGAAAAAATATTATATAAAATTTTATTTCTTACATAAATACAATGAATTTGATATAAAAATCATTATGATATTATACTTTTACCCAATTATATTCTCAATTAAATTTACTTTTATTTGAAATAAATCGATTAAATATACCTGCGAAAAAATTAATTAATATGATAATAAACTAAAAATTTATAAATATTTTATACTATAAAAATTTTTGTATATATGTTATAAGTAAAAAATTAACGGATTTAACATAAAAATTATTTATAGATATGAAAAGTATACTAAGTATGTATTGATTTAAAAATAACTTATATAAACTATACTAATTTCAGTTTATATATTTTTTAAAATTATACGGATGTTGTAGAACGAAAAATTGCATATAAGTCAAAAATAAGTGTTATTTTATGAAAATATGACAAAAATTTTGTATGTTATTTATGCAAATAATACATAAATAACATATAAAATTTAATAAGTAAAAAAAGTGAAAGATATAAATTATCATTTTAGTATTTTATTTAGTCAAAGTAAATTATTCAAATGAAAAATATCTCATTTAAATAAAAAATTTAAATAAAAGTAAAAAAAATAATGTATTTGTTAAAAAATAAATTGACAAAATATTCAGAAAAAAACTTCTTGACCTAGAGAGATAAAGTAAATAAAATCTAAGGTATAGACATGAAATCTATAAAAATATTTTAAGTATAAGTTAAAATATAGATGATGTATTTAAGATTTATAAAAATAGGCGATACATAATTATTTAGGGAGGTTTTTAGTATGGAGAAGAAAGAAAAAGCTGTAGAAAAATTAAATGTTGAAGTATGTAGTCCTGAAATTGTCAATAGTGTTGAGACATTAAAAATGAGGCTAGAAGAAATCAGACTAGCACAAAAAGAATTTGCAACATTTACACAAGAGCAAGTAGATAAAATTTTCTTAGCTGCTTCAACTGCAGCAAATCAACAAAGAATACCTCTAGCAAAAATGGCAGTAGAAGAAACTGGTATGGGTATTGTTGAAGATAAGGTTATAAAAAATCATTTTGCTTCAGAGTATATTTATAATGCTTATAAAGACACTAAAACTTGTGGTGTTATAGAAAAAGATGAAGCATTTGGTTTCACAAGAATTGCTGAACCAGTAGGTGTTTTATCAGCAGTTATACCAACAACTAATCCTACATCGACTGCAATATTTAAGTCCCTAATAGCACTAAAAACTAGAAATGGTATAATTTTCTCTCCTCATCCAAGAGCTAAAAACTGTACTATAGAAGCAGCTAAAGTTGTACATGATGCAGCAGTTAAAGCAGGTGCCCCAAAAGGACTTATAGGTTGGGTAGATGTACCTTCAATTGAACTTACTAACGTTGTTATGGCAGAGGCAGACCTTATATTGGCTACTGGTGGACCTGGAATGGTTAAATCTGCATATTCTTCAGGAAAGCCAGCTGTTGGAGTTGGACCTGGAAATGTACCTGCAATAATAGATGAGAGTGCAGATGTAAAAATGGCTGTTAGTTCAATATTAGTATCAAAATCATTTGATAATGGTATGATATGTGCTTCTGAGCAAGCAGTAATAGTGCCAGAAAAAATATATGAAGAAGTTAAAAAAGAATTTAAATATCGTGGAGCACATTTCTTAAATAAAGAAGAAACAGAAAAAGTAGGAAAAGTAGTAATAATTGATGGTTCATTAAATGCTAAGATAGTTGGTCAGCCAGCTCATGTGATAGCTAAAATGGCTGATGTAGAAGTTCCAAAAACAGCTAGAATAATAATTGGTGAAGTAGAATCTGTTGAAGTAGAAGAACCTTTTGCACATGAAAAACTTTCTCCAGTACTTGCAATGTACAAATCTAAAAGTTTTGAAGATGCAGTTGCTAAAGCTGAAAAATTAGTTGCAGATGGTGGATATGGCCATACATCTTCGTTATATGCAGACGCTATAAATCATCCAGATAGAGTAGAGAAGTTTGTAAATGCTATGAAAACTTGTAGAGTATTAGTTAATACTCCATCGTCACAAGGTGGTATAGGTGACTTATATAACTTTAAATTAGCACCATCTCTTACTCTTGGTTGTGGTTCTTGGGGTGGAAACTCAGTATCTGAAAACGTAGGAGTGAAACATTTACTTAATATCAAGACAGTAGCTGAAAGGAGAGAGAATATGCTTTGGTTTAGAGCACCAGAAAAGGTTTATTTCAAAAAAGGTTGTTTAGGTGTAGCAGCAAGAGAATTTAAAGATGTTATGGATAAAAAGAAAGCCTTTATAGTAACAGATTCTTTCCTTTACAATAATGGATACACTAAGAAGCTAACTGATTTGTTAGATGAGATGGGAATTAAGCATACTACATTCTTTGATGTTGCTCCAGACCCAACATTAGCTTGTGCAAGAGAAGGAGCTAAGGCTATGGCTGATTTCCAACCAGATTTAATAATAGCTGTAGGTGGAGGTAGCGCAATGGATGCTGGTAAGATAATGTGGGTAATGTATGAGCATCCAGAGGTAGACTTCCAAGATTTGGCTATGAGATTTATGGATATAAGAAAAAGAGTATATGCATTCCCTAAAATGGGTGAAAAAGCATACTTTGCTGCTATCCCAACTTCAGCAGGTACTGGTTCAGAGGTAACTCCATTTGCAGTTATAACTGACCAAGATTCAGGCGTAAAATATCCATTAGCAGATTATGAATTAATGCCAAATATGGCTATAATCGATGCTGACATGATGATGGAGATGCCACCAAGATTAACAGCAGCATCAGGTGTTGATGCCTTAACACATGCACTAGAAGCATATGTGTCTATGCTAAGAACTGAACCAGCTGATGGATTAGCACTTCAAGCAGGTAAAATAATATTT
The DNA here is from genome assembly GCF_045899875.1 of Clostridioides sp. GD02377. NCBI lineage: Bacteria > Bacillati > Bacillota > Clostridia > Peptostreptococcales > Peptostreptococcaceae > Clostridioides > Clostridioides sp. GD02377. Next base: position 118,506 of record NZ_JBJODA010000014.1, on the reverse strand, counting down.
GAATATCTACCTCGTGCATACAAAAATGGAAAGAATGATAAAGAAGCAAGAGAAAAAATGGCAATGGCATCTACTATGGCTGGGATGTCTTTCGCAAATGCTTTCTTAGGAATTTGTCACTCTCTAGCACATAAACTGGGTGCATTCCACCACGTTCAACATGGTGTTGCAAATGCATTATTAATAAATGAAGTAATTAAGTTCAATTGTGCAGAAGCTCCAAATAAGATGGGTGCATTCTCACAATACAGATATCCTGATTGTATACAAAGATATGCTGAATTTGCTTCTTTTGTAGGAATCAAGGGAAATACAGACCAAGAAAAAGTAGATAACCTTATAAAAGCAATAGATGAATTAAAGGCAAGAGTAGGACTTCCTAAAACTATAAAAGAGGCTGGGGTAGAAGAATCTAAATTCTTAGAAGGATTAGATGCTATGGTTGAACAAGCTTTTGATGACCAATGTACAGGAGCTAATCCTAGATACCCATTGATGAGTGAATTAAAAGAGATATATTTAAAAGTTTATTATGGTAAATAATATTTATTGTACAATATAGGTTCTATTAGACTTGTATATAAATTATTAGATTTGAATATAAATAGAGTTTTACTAGAGTTGTATATAAATAGTTTTTAATAATACATTATAACTTAAATCTTAAACGGAAATGATAAAAAGTTAAGAAATTCATATTGATTTTGAATATGTGTATTTAATCAATTAACTTTAAAATTAGTCGGAAAATTTTTTTATTACATATAATTTTAAAGCAGAATATATAAAAAACTTTATGAAAAAATTATAAAAATATTCAGAAAATTCTATTGACTAATTTATTTATCATGATATAATAAGTTTAGAAAACAAAAAGAATTGGGGCCTATTAAGGCCCCCTTACTACTTTTTGATAGATTTATTTAGAATAACTTTCTCACTTTGATTTTTTATATTTATTATAGAATCAGTATAATCTACTTCAAAGTTAGCAAAAGCAGAGAATAAATCTATGTCCCTTAATAAATGAATTGTCATACATTGATTGTTCTTATTTACCCTTAGAATCAATGCTCTTACAAAGGGAAATTGGATTCTAGAATTAAATAAGTTAGAACCATCAGTATCTATATCTAAGCTACGATAATTAATATCTATAAATACATCTACATCATCGTTTTCTTCTCTTATTATTCTATAGTCAAAATCCAAGTCTAAATTTAAATTACCTAAAACCAATAACATTTAAATCCTCTTTTCTATAAGTAGTTTTAGAGTATTAGTTTAACTAAGCTCTCCATCTATTATAGATATAATTCTATCTGCTTTTCTAGCAATATTTTCATTATGTGTTATTATTATAAGAGTTTGGTTATATTTTTTTATAGAATTTTTTAGTAAATCCATGACTTCTTCTGTAGTTTTACTGTCCAAATTTCCTGTTGGTTCATCTGCTAGTATTATACTTGGTTTTGCAGATAAAGCACGTGCAATAGCAACCCTTTGTTGTTGACCACCAGATAATTGATTTGGAAGATGATTTTTCCTCTCACTAAGACCCAATAAATTTATAATGTCTTCGATGTACTCTCCATCGACTTTTTTATTGTCTAACTTTAGTGGTAATTCTATATTTTCTTTTACATTTAATACTGGAATTAGGTTATACTGTTGAAAGACAAATCCTACTTTTTGTCTTCTATATTTTGCTAATCTTTTATCTGAAAGGCAACATATATCTTTCCCATCGACTTTTATAGTTCCACTACTTGGTCTCTCAAGACCGCCTACTAAATGTAGAAATGTGCTTTTTCCACTTCCACTTGGACCAATTATCGCAACAAATTCACCCTTATTTATTTTTAAATTTGCATCCTTTAGTGCATGTACAGCTGTTTCCTTTTTTCCATAAATCTTACCTAAGTTAAGAATCTCTAATATAGGCATAATTAATCCTCCTATTCTGTAATGTTTATAGCTTCAACTATACTAATTTTATTTATTTTCCTTAATGGAATATATGTAGCTAGAATACCTACAATTATGTTTGCTAAAACAACTAGGATATATATTTTGTAATCTATTGAAAATCCCAAGCCATACGATACAAAGCCTTGCATATAATACATTTTAAACTGTATTATAAGTCCTGAAATGATGGTAATTACACTTGAGAGCGTTCCATATAATATTCCTTCATAGAGTATCATATTTTTAAAGCCTCTCTCAGAAATACCAATAGCTCTCAACATTCCAAATTCACTAGTTCTTGAAGTTAAGTTATAACTTATGTTATTTATTATGTTAAGTACACTAATTATAAACATTACTGTTACTATGCCATAACTATAAATCAAGGACCTAGATGTCATCTTATCAGAATTTTCTTTTTCTACTATCATATCTACTGTTGTAGTTCCAGGAACTTCACTTCCAATTTTACCTAGAAGTCTATTTATTTTTTTCTTGTTTGCATTTTCATTAATATCTGTATAAACTAAGTTATACTTATCTACACCAGTTAATTTTTTTAGATATTCGCTACTCGTTATTACATCTACACCATCATCTCCAGAGTACATACCATTATCTGCAAAAGGATAACTTATAATAGCTCCAACTTTAAATTCATATTCTAAGTATTCATAATTATCTTTTAAACTTTCATAAAGTCCTGTATCCATTCCAGCCTTTGGGTATTTAACTTTTATAGTATCACCTACCTTTATATCTATAGCTGGTGTCCCTTCACCAGGAGTAAAGGTCTTTGTGTATTTCTGTGTTTCAGAAATTTCTGGTACATATACTATAGCTAAGTTTTCTTTTTTCATTTTTTTCAAGTTTATACTTCCACTTACTAAGTAATCTTCTAATGAATTTATCATCTTATCATTATAACCTTTTAACTTTTGTTTTAATGTATATTTTCCAGTAGTCTTATTTTTTATAAATAAAGGATTTTTCTTATAATAAGGAGCTGAATTTATAGCTTCGTAGTAATCTAATCTATTTATTTTATTTACCTCTATTCTCGTGTTTAAGATGCTAGCAGTTTTGACTTTGTCAATTCCATCTATATTTTTAATTTTATCTATCTGATTATCATTAAATCCCCTTATATCTTTAAAAGAAGTATTGCTACCAATTTCATTGAGATAAGTATTTGATAGAATAAAATCTGCATTCATATATACTTGCTCTTGAATGTTTTTGTTTTTGACATCTAAAAAAGAATATTTATAATTGTCTTTTATGACAATTATACCTCCTATACTCATAGATAATACAATTATAAGGAATCCCTTTTTATTTCTAAAGATGTTTTTTGCAGATATAGATTTTGTTACTGACATATTTAAAGTCAATTTTGATATTAAAGAATTAACTTTGATTATATTTTTATCAGTTCCAAAAGTTTTTCTTATAGCATCAATAGGAGAAATTCTTCTTATCTTTAAATATGTAAAGAAACTTATAATGAGTATTGTCAGTATTATACATGCAATTGATAAGAGGATTATTTTATCTGGAATAACAAAAGGGGTAACATTTATATTTCCTTCAAATTGAATATTTCCTGCAAACCTATTAAATATTTGTGCACCTCCCATACCTGTACATATACCTAGAGGCATTGCTATCAGAGCAAGTATGAAAAGTTCATAAAACATAAGTTTGAAAATCCTAAAGTTAGTGGAGCCAATAGCTCTTAAGATACCATATTCTTGTACTCTTTGGTATATTGATATAACATAGATACTATAGATTACAATACCAGAAAATATACTCATAGCAATTGCAACATATTTACTTGAATTATCTAAAGTACCATTTTCCATAGTAGCGTCTATAAGCATTGAGTTTCTTCCTACGCTTTTCTCATCCAACATAGCATTTTTTACTATATTGTCTATGTTTGTATTTATATCACTGCCTTCATTAAATTCAATAGAAGCTGTAAACTTATTCAATTTTGATTCATGTAGGTTTAAAAAAATTTCACATTTCCCCTTTTGTTTCTCTATAAATCTATCTTCAAGTATTCCTACAACTTTAAAGGTCTCTGGTTTTTCTTTTTGATATAATTTAAAAGTAAGGTTTTGATTTATTTCTGGCTTTAAACCCATACTATTTAAAACCCATTTTTCTACCACCACCTCATTGTTAGCTTTTGGGAGGTGACCTTTTATAAGTTTAGATTGATTAGTTAAGTAATTTTTATTTGCATATTGTATGTTTATAGGTAATTTTTCATTAAGATCTGTAGATGCATAATAAGATGTTATACCTAGGTTTTTAATATCTTTACCAGATTTTATGGATTCTAATTGATTTTTATTTATATCTTTAAAGTATACATGGTCAGTTCCAAGCTCTCTCTTTAATCTATCTACATCTGCTTGCTGAGCACTTCTTGAGAGGGTGCCAATACCAACAATGAGTGATGTAGCAAGAATTATACTCAGAGTAATTGCTAAAGATCTTGCTTTATAACTTTTTATGTATCTTAGTACTATTTTCAAATTATCTTTCATATTTACCACTTCCTTTCTTAGCTAAATCAATTATATGTTTATTTAAAATATATATCAAAGTAAGTATCTTCAAGTTTTGAGTACTTAATTGTACAAATTTATATGTGTTTTTGCAAGTTTAATTAATGTACATGTAAATTTTGACTTTTTACATAATTTTTCTAAAATGATATAATCCTCATATAAAGTGTAGATGGGAGGGGAATTATGGAGAATAATTTTATATTTCCTATAGTAATACTAACTTTGTTTATATTTAGTAATCTTATAATGAATAAATACAGGTTTTATAAAGAATTAGACATATTAAAAAGAGGAATATTAACGTTTTTTGTATCGTGTTTTGTATGGATTTTATTCATGGAGGGTATTGAGTATATACAATTAAGTTTAGGATATAATTTTTTACTTGAAGGAGTATTAAATATTATACTTTTTTTAATTTTAATTATTTTAAGTTTTTATATAGGATTTAAATTTATAAGATTACTAGACAATAACAATAAACAAGAGTATAAGCTACAAAAATTAGACAGTAAAATAAATCATAAGGACAATATAATCGTAAAATTAAGAAGTCAAAAACATGACTATTTAAAACATTTACAAGTAGTATATTCTCTATTAAATACTGGCTTAGCTGAAGATGCCAAAGAATATATAACGAATATATCAAATAGCTTTAAATCAAAAAATTCAAGATATGGGAAAGTATCTTATTTAGATGCTATAGCTTCCTTAAAATATGAGGAATGTCTTGAAAAGAACATATCTTTTGATGTATATATCCAAGATTTTATGGATAATTTAGAGATTGAACCTAATGATATGAGTTCAGTGCTATTAAACATAATAGACAATGCAATAGAATCTTTGTCTGCTATACAAAAGGAAAAGAAGTATATAAGATTACATGCATATGAAGATGAATTTCAGTATATTATAGTCATAAAAAATAATGGTCCTAAAATACATAATGTCGAAAGTATATTTTTGGATGGATTTAGCACTAAAGAAGGGCAAGACAGAGGTTTTGGGTTATATCTAGTTAAAAATATACTAGATAAGTATGATTATAGTATACTTGCAAATAGTGACGATTTTTTAACTGAATTTGTAATTTTAATACCAAAATATTATTAGTTAGGAGGAGAGAAGTCTGTGATAAAAGTTTTGATTTGTGATGATGATAAAATTGTAAGAGATGATATAGCAAATATAGTTAAAGAGTCTGGATATGTAGATTATGTTAAGAAAGTCAAGGATGGTATAGAAGCAATTGAATTTATAAAAAGTGAGAAAATAGACTTATTGATTATTGACATTGATATGCCATATAAAAATGGGATTGATTCTGCCAAAGAAATTCTTTCTATAGATAAAGATATACATATAGTTTTTGTAACAGGTTTTGCTGACTATAGTCTTGAGAGCTTTAAAGTACATCCTATAGATTTTATAGTTAAGCCATTTAAAAAAGAAAAAATAATTGATTCAATTAACATAGCAATAGACCATATTAACTCTCATAAAATTGCTAAAAATAATTTTATAGAAGATACTCTTTTTGTATATAAAATAAGGAAACAGATACATATGATTAATTTTGATGATATAGTCATGTTTGAGAAAAATTCAAGAGCTATCAATTTATATACTAGAGATGAAGATACGATAAAATTTTATGAAAACTTTGATGATTTAAAAAAACGCCTACCTCCTAATTTCTTTATGACTCATAGACAATACATAGTAAATTTAAGGCTTATACATAAGGTTATACCTATAAATAAGTCTTCTTTAGAGATAAAATTTATAAATTTTCAAGAAAGTGCTACTTTAAATAAATCTTTAGAAAAAGATTTTCTATACAGATTTTATAGGGTTAAAAGGTTTTAATGAAGAAAAAAATTTTCAGTGATATACAATATGTATGATGAAGATATCATATAAATTTGCTATAGTTATAAATTAATTCTTATAAAATATAATATAAAACATATTGGACTTTCATGGAAAATTAGAAAGCCCAATATGTTTTAGAGACAAATCTTATATTTATAAGTTGCTTAAGATACTAAGGTCTTTAATCTTATTATCTTCAGCAAGTAATAAGATTTTAGACATAATCTCAGCAGTCTTAGGGTCTTCATCAGCAAAAGGAAGGAATATCTTTCCTCTACTTTGAGAATGTACAGGAAGTATATTTAAAGCACCCATTCCTTTTTTATGTACGATACCAGAACCCATATGTACAGAATACTCACCTAAATTGCCTACTATAAGAGCATGAGAACCTTCAAAATTGACATTTTTAATCTTTAACAATAATAGCAATTCTTTAGCAATTGCTATACGCATCTCTACAGTAGAATGGCTTGTTTCAGGGTCAACACCACCAGCATGAGCGACACTTACAACGAGGTCTATATCACGCATAACTTCTGAAAATAAAATTGGAGGTATTGAAGCCAATTCTAGGCTTTTATAAGTTTTTCTATCAAAGAATTCTACTGTTTCAATAGTAGGTGGCTCAATGTCTGCTGGCGAAAACCAATCAGCAAGTGCAAACATTTTTGCTACTATATTTTCTTTATAAAACACTTTTTGTAAACCTTCTTCATAATCGACAGTCCAAAGCTGATTTCTAAGAAGTGCTACAGTTTTCTTTGGCTGGATTTGGTGCCCAGCATATCTACGAGATATAGTTTTTTCAGATAATTCATCACTATTTATTCTATAATACTCACGGAATACTTGCTTAAATGGCTGAACAATTTGCTTATTAAATAAGTCATGTTGGAATTCACTCCATTTACCAGATTCAAAAAGATGAACCGGATGTGCAAGTTTTAATTTATTTTTTGCTGTTAATTTAGAAGTCTCGCCATCTATATTGCAAATAAAGAACTTAGATTTATCATTATAAACATATCCAATATTATCATCGCACACCCACACTAGATTCTTAATCAAAGGACAGATAACTGGGTTTTTATAAATATTGGAGATTTCTTTAACTGTAAATATTATTTCATTTTTCATAGCTTGTTCTAAACTCTGTTTTGCACGAGAATACTGACTCTTTAAATCTTTTTGAACAGATTTAAGTTCAAGTACATATGGATGTTTGGCAATGGCTTTTGGTATACTTTTTAAAGCTTTATTACCTTTCTGGACTTTAGTAGATGCTTTACCATTTTCATCAACATCTATCCAAATTGAAGTTCCATCAATATCTTTTGGTTTAAATAAATGAGAGACTTCATTTAGTTTTTCAGTTTCAAGAGCCCACATCATACGATTGACATCTCCAAATCCAGCACTTCGAGCTAGATTTTCTAGCGCTATTGTACAAGCTTTCGATTCACTTTCACGACGTTGTGCTCCAAATTGTTTACTTTCTTTAGCAAATTTTTGGATAAATTCATAACGGAAAGTTGCTTCTTTAAGGTCTCCTTTTTTCATAGGAAGTAAAGAAAAACTTCTCAGCTTGTCTTGATTTCTATTTGTTTCAATTTCCTTCATTAACATGTCCTTATCAAGTTTACCAAGTGTAGCATCAGCATAAAGTTGTGCACGTCTATGAGAGTTTCCACCACTAGTTATATACTTAGCTGATTTGTAAAGTAGATTGAATCTTTCTTCACCAATGGTCTTATATGAATCCAAAAACCAGTCTATATCAAAAGCCCCATCGATAAAACTACGTGGTGAAATAGGGGAGAATAGAGCAACTTCTGATTCTTTCTGTGCAGAAAATCCTTCATTTATGTGTGCATGGAAGTACCAAATTGTACTCTTTAGACCCTTCCAGTTTAAATACTTTTCAATTATATTGACCCATTGAGGAGCATACATAGCAGATTCTATCAATCTTAATTCAGTAATATCAGTGTCTTTAAGCAATTTTTTTAATTCTTTTGAGTCATCTTCTTTAGTAGGATAACAATTTTTAAGTAGAGAACTTAAAACATCTTTCTTTGAATAATTGTTACCATATGAATATCCCCTTTGAAAAGTTTCTTTACCAAGAGCAACTAATAGATTTACAAAATAATTTATACCTTCAAAATATTGTATGTTATTAGCTAGATGAGAAACTTCTGTTGGCATATCACCTCTACGTGATTCAATTTCTATAACTCTATTTGTAACAGTTTTTAAATTATTTTTAAGCCAAGGATACTTTTCTAATGTGTCGCCAGCCCATCTAGGATTTGTTAGTGTTCTTATTATATTTGATGAATTGTATCCACTTATAATTTCTCTATTAACTTGTTCTTCAGTCATTAATCCTAATTCATGAGCACGAGCAAATACACCTATGCTAGTGTAAAAAGGAAACTTATATTCTAATAACTGATAATTTGAAAATGTAGTATAGAAAAACTTAGTAAAAGAAATATCATCATAAATAAATGAATTTGCTTTATCAAGCCAATAATTTAAAATAGGGGCATCCAAAGCAGGGCAGTATTCATTTTGTCTATAATAGTTTTTAGTAAATTCAACTCTTTGTTTTTTATATTGTTCTGTAGTTAATAAATTTCTTAGTTTATAATATATATCTAAACAATAGTCAAATATCTCTTTATGGTCAAACTCATTTAGTAAAACTCTTAGAAGTCTTCTTGTAAGTGCATCGAATTTTAATTTATCAAGTCTTGCATATATTTTCTTTTGTTTTTTATAGTCAAGAACATTTGAATAGATAGACGAAAACCAACTTTTTTCTATTTCATTATATCCGCATGTATTTATATTATAAAATAAAATATCAAGTATTAATTTGTAGTCTAAATCGAGTTTTTTACTAATTCCCCTCCAAAGTCCTGCCAATGGATAATTATCAAGAGTATCATTAGAAGTCTTATATTTAATAGGAGTCAGATTATAAGTAGAGTAACCTAAAAGTACTTTTTCTACATTACCTGACCATCTTTCAACTTCATATTCATAGTCTGCATTTTCAGTAATAAGTTCATCAAATTTTTCATAAACTTGTATTATTTTATTTATGTCTGTATCAAGAATTTTTTTAGCTTCTTTTTTTGTTGATATAGAAATAGATTCTTCACCTGAAGATAAACTTATATTTGAAATAATTTTATTAAGTTTTGATGGAGTAGAAGAATCATCTTTAAAAGTAAATTGTTCAGGAATTTGAACCTTGTCTTTAGGATTATATATTCCAAACCCATTTTCTTTACAATAATCATTTTTTGCTTTACCTAATAAATTATCAATTAATATTTGAACTTGAGATGTATTCTTTTTAGATTTATCAATATCTTCTATCAGTAAAATAAGCTTATTATATAGTTTTTGTCTATTAGTATTGTCTTTTAATAAGTTTACAATTTCAAGACCTCCAAGACATTTTTGTGAATTTGAAGATTTTATAAGAGAGGAAGCGATGTTCTCTAATTTTGAATCATCTTGTTCAAGTAAAATTTTTATTACAGTTTGTCTAATAGAGCTTGTCTTTAAAGAAAGTAGATTGGTTATTTTGTCTAGCTCTATATCTGTTAGTTCAAGCTTTCTAAGTAGACTTAATACAGTTTCTCTATTGGAAACACTCTTATCACTTAAACATTCTAGTAAGAACTCACGTTGTCTATCCGTTTTTGGTTCATTTATAAAGTTGACTATAAGTGAAGCTCTTAAGTCTGAGCTCATAAGATGACAATTTTCCATAAGAGTGTCTATAAATTGGGCATTCATATCGTATGCTGTTAATGTCATCATACATTTAAGTATATCGTGAGAAGAAATTTCAATCCAAGTCCATGGAAATACGCTTCCTGAAAAAGATTTAGTCTTTGAATTTAAAATTTCTAAAGTATGTTTTAAATTTTCAAATTGTTCTTTTCTAGCACTAAAGTCTTTATCAATTGGAGTGTTTGACAGGTCAAAGTCAGTTTCTCTTTTTTGCCAATTATAGTAGTAGCCAACAGAACTTTCTACATAGAAATTTCTAATTACCCATGCTAGAATTTCTAAATCATCTCCCTTGATATTTTTAGATGCTATTGAGTGTTTGAAATATGTACTTTCTGTATGTGACAAGAAGTAAAGACCTACAAGTTTTTTATATTTTTCCTGACAAGAAAGTAAATCTTCAATAAGAGAGTAAGAGTCATATATATTGTAAGTTGCAGTAGCCCATAAAGCAAAATAAATTTCAAGATTATCATCACTATTAACTGATTCTGTGCGGAAATTTTCATCAGTTAATGATTTATATGAAAGTTCTAAGCACTTACGTATTATTCCGGGTTTTTGGTCTGAAAAACCAAGTCCTGTCCATGTATCTAAGGCTCTTATAACAGAACTAAATCTCTCTAAATTATTGTCCAAGATAGTTTTTAATATGTATATTGATGCAGGAATTGTACCTTCATCTAAGCTCTCCACAATTTGTTGTCTAAGCCCTTCTTGTTGCTTAGCTGCCAAAAGAAGTTTAGAAAGCATTTCATAGCATTTCTCACTATGACTTTTCATAATACCAATTATCATTTGTCTTGTAAGTAGAGCAGTTTGATTCTCTCCAAATATTACTTCTTCCAAGGCATTGATTATTTCTTGATTACCTTTATCTATTTCCAGTGCTATTTTATCACTCATTACAGAGTCATAGTATAAGACCTTATTTGGAAGCGTAAGATAATCTATAACTGAGAAATCATAATAAATTAAATCTACATAGTTTGAAATAAATCTAATTATACTTCTAAAATAATCTACAAGTCTATTTGAGCGATAACCTTTACGATAATAGCCTCCTGAATATGTATAATCCATCTTTCTTTTAATTAACTGACAAAGTTCTTCTACTTGTTCAGAAGTAAGTATTAACTCCAAAGCATTTTTTAAGGGTCCAGAAAGTAGTTCATCTATATTTTTAATCTCATAATAATAGCAATTATAATATTTTTTTATCATATTTAAGAATTTATCTTCAGGGTCTCTATAATAGTATGAGCTATTTTCTATACAGTCCCAGAGAGCTTTTGCTAAGTCATAATACTTTTTTGAAGAGGATTTAGTAAAATTATTTTTTAAATTTTCAATTATTTTAGGATTTTTTTCTACTCTAGTACGTTCCAACATTTATGTACCTCCAAATTATTTATTTTAAAACATTCTTCCAGCAAGTAGGGTAAGTCTTATAAAGGTAAATATATCTCCATTTTTTAGACTTATAGGGGAATTAAGTTCTTCAATAACATCTTCATTTATAAGCACCTTGTAAATTCCATCTTCAAATGCCTGTAATGCAACTTCTATTGCTTTTTCTACAGATTGTTTATTTTCGTTATAAATAGAACCAAATCCAACTTTTCCAATATCAGCCTGAGATTCAATTTCTTCATTAGTTAAGAAGTTTATTATTGATTTTTCTGGGATTTTTTCATTATATTCAAGAACATTTTTAGATACAATTTCAGAGATAGCCTCTTTTAGGCAATTGATGTTGTCAGATAAATCAAAAGGAGTAAGTTCTAGCATAGGTTTACGTTTGCCAACGGCTTTAACTCTAAAATAAATTTGCATAAAATCACCTCGCAAAACATTAATTATATATTTAAAAATTTATCTATTTGTTATATTATATCATTTTGTGAATTATTAATGTGAATTATGAGATTATTTTACAAAAAATAGAAAAAAAGCTATCTTAAAGTCTAAAAAAGAAATAAAAGATAACTTTTAACTATGAGTATATAAAATTATAACCATACATTTATTAAATTTTAATTTTAGAATTACTTTTGGTATCTATCTTTTTTTATTTACAAATTTTGGTCCTAAATATTTTTTTATTTCTTCTTCAGGAGAAAAGTCATCAATAAGTATTTCTTTTCCAGTATCCTCAAATACTACAAGAACCTCACAGTCACCTTGTAAGAAAAATTTTCTAACAGTATCTTCTTTAACTTCTCTAACCTTTATTACATTCTTTTTTTCTTTCTCAAAGTCTTTTGTGTAATAACTTCCCATCATATTAATTATTTTTGTATATCTATTCATAAAATGCCTCCTTATGCGATTAAATTTTAAAAATATGTTATAATAATTGTTTGTATTAACTTAATAATTATAACAAGGAGTAATAATAATGACTAGTATAAAAAATAAAGATATTTTAAATTGTATAGATTATTCCATTAAAAATAAGCTCTTTGATGAATTAAATGATGTATATAAATCTTTGCCAACAGGAAATTGTTCTGGATGTGGAAATTGTTGTATGGAATCAGTAGGTATAAATTTAATTGAGTTTTTGAATATATTTTGTTATCTTGAAGATAGAGTTGATTTAAAAAGAAGTTGTATAAGTAAGGTATTAGATTACTACTTTGAAGAGTATACAAGAAAGAATGCATGTCCATTTAAAGATAATAATAATAGATGTTTGATATATGAAGTTAGACCATTAAATTGTAGACTGTTTGGACATTGGAAAAAAGAAGACTATAATAAAAATTTAGATAATGTCACTAAGAAAAATAACGATTATAAAGTATTGATGAAGAAACAATATGGATTTGAAATAAATGATGAAGTGGTAAATTATAGAATAGATTACTGTGATAGCTTTGTTCCAGACAAGGATTATTTAAGTAAATCTGAGAGATTAAGTTTTTCTGATAAACTTATGGTATTAGATTCAAAGATTTATTCTAATGGACTCATAGATATAGATTTTAGAGATAGAGGGATAGTTGAATATTTTATAGAGTCATTACTTTATAGAGGCTTATCCTATAATGTAAAAATAAGGATATCTAAAGAGTACAAAATAAGAAGAAGAACTATTGATAGAATAAAAAGGATTGTTCTTGTAGATTCTCATATTAGTAAGTAATAAATTGTAGCATAAATATTGTCAAAATGAGGTGAAGAAGGTGAATCTTACAAAAGTAAAAGGAAATACCTTTTTTATAAAAGGTGGCACGAATACAGGGATATATGTATTTGAAGATAATACAGCACTTATGATAGACCCAGGATTATGTGGTTCAAGACCTAGGAGAGTAAATAAAGTTTTAGATGAAAATGAAATACAAGTTAAATATATTATAAACACTCATGGTCATGATGACCATTATGGAGCATGTAGTCAATTTAAAGAGTATTATAAAGATGTGTGTATAATGTCATCAAAATACGATAAATTATATATAGAAAATCCAGAACTATTTTCAAAGTATATTGTCGGGGGAAAGAGCAATGTATTTATGGATAATATTTTAAAAAATAAACTTTTGGATGATATAAAAATAGATAAATCTATAGAAGCTGGCAAGCTTGAATTAAATAATGAAATGTTTGATATAATTGAATTTCAAGGTCATACACCTGGAAGTGTCGCTGTTTTGACAAAGGATAAGGTAATTTTTGTTGGAGATTTATTGATAGGAGATGAAATTCTATCAAAATATGATTTCTTGTTTTTATATGATATACAAGAACAAATAAATTCATTAGAGAAATTAAAAGATATAGATTTTGAGTACTTAGTCTTAGGTCATGGCAAGCAAGTAATATCAAAGGAAGATTCTCATGAATTAATCGAAAAACATTTAAATGCTCTAAAAAAATATCTATATCAAATAAGAAAGTTACTTGAAGAGCCTAAATCTTTAGAAATTTTATTAAAAAACATTATAAATAACAATAATTTAAGTAATAATTATAAAGAGTATCATTTTTTTAAATCTTCATTAGTATCTGTTATAAGTTACTTAGTTGATTTAGGAGAAATAGGATATATATTGGAGAATGGGGAATTGCTTTACTATACAAAAACAAAATAAATTATGATAAAATAAAGAAGGTCATAAAAAACAAATAAAGGGTGAGCAATATGGAATACGAAAAATGGAATGAAATACTAGCGCCTTATGAACATGCAGTAGAAGAGCTAAAAATAAAATTTAAAAATATAAGAAAAGAATATTTAGCAAAAGGTGAATATTCTCCCATAGAGTTTGTTACAGGCAGAACAAAAAAAATATCTTCCATAATATCTAAATTAAAAAGGATAAATGCAAAAGATATAGAAACTGAAATTGATGATATTGCTGGTATAAGAATAATGTGCCAGTTTGTTGAAGATATATATGCTATAGTTGATTTGATAAAAGTAAGAAATGATATGACTATAATAGGAGAAAAAGATTATATTACAAATTACAAAGATAGTGGTTATAGAAGCTATCATGTTATAATAAAATACCCTATAAACTCAATTGCGGGTTCAAAAGAAATTATATGTGAAATACAAATAAGAACTCTTGCAATGAATTTCTGGGCTACAATAGAACATTCATTAAAATATAAATATGACCATTACATACCTGAGACTCTTGCCGAAAGACTTAGAAGAGCATCTGATGCTGCCTTTCTTTTAGACCAAGAAATGAGTGAAATAAGAGAGGACATAATGAAAGCTCAGGCTATGTATCAAATGAAATCTATAGCTATTAGAGATACTCTAAATAGAATACAAGAATTATATGACTTAGGGGACACACACAAAGCTATGCAGTATCAAAGAAAATTGGATAGAACTGAAACAGATAAAAATATAACCGAGATATTGGAATTAAAACAAGAAATAGATATATTACTGGAGCAATATAAAAATACTAAGGTAGATGATAAAGTAGTTCAATAAAAAGCTACTTATAGAAAATTTGCTAAATATTAATGGGGCTGCCTCTTAATGGAAAATAATTTCTAAAAAGAGACAGCCTATTTAGTGTAATCAAGAAAGGAATGATATTATGAGTTTATATGCTATAGGTGATTTACATTTTTCAACATCAGTCAATAAGCCAATGAATATCTTTGGAAGTAATTGGGATGGTCATGAAAAGAAGATTATAGATAACTGGAAAGAAGTTGTTAAGGAAGACGATTTAGTCTTAGTATTAGGAGATACATCTTGGGGAATTAATTTATCAGAAGCTAAAAAAGACTTAGATATAATAAGCGAACTTCCAGGACAGAAAATACTTATAAAGGGAAACCATGATTATTGGTGGACAACTGTTACAAGTTTAAATAAATTATACGAAAACATGAGTTTCATTCAGACAAATTTCTATGAATATAAAGATTATGCAATTTGTGGTGGTAGGGGTTGGATATGCCCTAATGATGTCAAATTTGATGAGACTGATGAGAAAGTTTATAAAAGGGAAGAAAATAGACTGAGATTATCATTAGAATCTGCTCGCAAAAGAGGTCACTCAAAAATAATTGTGATTACTCATTATCCTCCTACAAATGATAAATTAGAAGAATCTTTATTTACAAAGCTATTTGAAGAATATAACGTAGAGAAAGTGATTTATGGTCATTTACATGGAAAAGAATCTTTTAAAATGGGATTAAAGGGAATTAGAAATGGAGTAGAATATATATTAGCATCCTGTGACTATACAGAATTTAAATTAATAAAAGTTAACGATTAAAAAACATAAATTGGTAAATACTATAAGATACATGATTAAAAATAAATATTTGAGGGATTTCGGTTTTGAGAAAGGAGACACGACTTATGAGGTGGATATTAGTTTTTATATTTTTATATCTTATTCCTTTAGTAGTGATATTTAGAAATTACAAGAATTTTAAGAGGTCTTGTATCTACAGTAGTATTTATGTGGTATTAGCTACAACAATAATGATAAGTAATATTTATATGAGTGGACTTAATAAGATAAAAGAATCTATGTATTATCATAATTATATTTCCGATGAGAGGTATGATGAAAAGTATGTATCAAATTTTAATGAAAAAGAAAGTACTGATTTAAAACAGAATAAGGTAAATAATGAAGAAGCATCAAATAATAAAGAATTAAATAGTAAACAAGATGAAAATGAACAAAATAACAAAAGTAATGAAGAGAATACGAATTTAAAAGAAAATAGCGATTCAGAGAATAATATTTCAGCAAATGATAAATCAGAAGAACAAGAAAATACAACAAAAGAAAGTAGTAATCAAACGAACAAAGAAAAAAATAGTGAAGATATAAAAAAAATAGATATAGAAAGTATAGGAATTTTTAAGAAAGAAATCTATAATATAGAAAGAGTAGCTTTGGTTCCAATGAGAGAATGTATTCCTTACACTAAGGACATAGCAAAAAATATAACTAAATTGTCTAGTATAAAAAAAGATGTTACAAATGCTAGAGATAAGTGTAAAGAAGTTGTAAAAGAGTATGAAAATATGCAGATTCCAGAACTTTCTAAGGAAGAGTATACAGAAACATTGAGCAATGCTAGAGATGATGTAAAGAAAGCATATGAACTTAGAGAAAAATCTATGGAAAGTGCTTTAAAGTTAATAAATACTAAAAGCCCTAAATATATAGGGAAGATAACTGAGTATCTTGACTTGTCAGATAAGCAGATAGAAAGTTTTAAAAATAGATTGAATGATTTAAAAGAAGAAATAAATGAAGCAGAAACAAATAGTATTGATTAATAAGAATTAAGCATATAAGTTAAAAGGGAGATTAAGATGAATAAGCAGAGTATTGGAAAACTAAATATGTTTTTTATGGGGATTACTCAAAGAAACCTTGATAATAGGGATTTTTTTATTGAGTTAGAAGTGATTTTTAAATCTGGAAGAAAAGAATTTAAAGGAGTGGCAACAGAGGAAGATAATAAGTATAAATTTAATTTTAAAGGAAAATCAGATTTATATACATTTAATGAATTGCTTAAGAATATTTCTAAAGAAGCAGAAAACTATGATAGTTTAGTATTTAAATATATTGAAAGAGGAACTATCGTTGTAATCGAAGGCGATAATAAGAAGGTAAATGTAAAGTATCTAGACAACATAGAAGAAGTACCCAAAATAGATGAATTTACAGCATCTCAAATAAAAAACAGAGATTATTATGTAAAAGTAGGACAGGCAAATGCACTTTTAAAAGAAATTGGGGTACTTACAAAAGATGGTAAGATAAAAAATGATAAAATAAGAAAGTACAATCAGATAGACCATTTTGTGGAATTAATAGATAGTATTCTAAAGGAAATAAAGGATAAAGACTGTATAACAATTTTGGATTGTGCTTGTGGTAAATCTTATCTAAGTTTTGTTTTAAACTTTTATATAAAAGAAGTGCTAAAGAAAAACTGTTATTTTATAGGAATAGACTATTCAGATGTAGTTATAGAAGCATCAAGAAATATGGCTAAAAACTTAGGATATAAAAATATGTCGTTTATAAAAGAGGACTTGACTAATTATACACCAAATAGAGATGTTGACCTTGTGATAAGTCTACATGCTTGTGATACAGCAACAGATATGGCAATAGGTCTAGGAATTAGGGCAAAATCCGAAGCTATAGTAGTAGTACCATGTTGCCATAAGGAATTATTAGGGCAATATAAATATGAATCTATGGAACCAATATTAAAACATGGAGTATTTAAAGCTAGATTTGCAGATTTAATAACTGATGGTCTAAGAACTTTGTTATTAGAAGGCAATGGATATGATACTTCTGTAGTAGAATACATATCTCCACTCGATACACCAAAAAATCTAATGATAAGAGCAATAAAAACTAAAACAAATAATGAAAAAGCATTAAAAGAATATAGAGAGCTTAAAGCTCAATTTGGAGTTGAACCAACTTTAGAAAAACTTATATATTAGTTAAAAATGTAAAATTTACAAAAAGCTTGCTTAAATATGCAAGCTTTTTGGTATTATATAGGTATAGTCATATCCAGAGTTTTGATTTATAATTAAAGCTGTGCTATAATATGTGATTAATCAAATCAATAAACGTTACATGGAGGTAAAAATGAACAAATTAAATATATGTATTGATATAGATGGAACAATAACAAGCCCTTATCATTTTCTTCCATACCTAAATGATATTTTTAATAAAAACATAACTGAAGCAGAGTGTATAACACATAATTGGGAAGAATTATATGGTTCAGGGATAAGAGATGTATATACAGAATTTAATAATAAGTATATACATTCATATGATGAAGCAAAGATTGTGGAGGGTGCTACTGAGGTAATTGGCACATTATCTAAAGGACATAAGTTATCTTTTGTAACAGCTAGACATGAGTGTTTAACTGATGTAACTAAAAACTGGCTATCGAGACAAGGATTTTCAGATATAGAGGTTTACTTATTAGGAAGTGATTATAAAGTTGAAAAGGCAAGAGAGCTGAGTTGTGATATATTTATAGAAGATAATCCTTTAAACTCAGTACAATTAGCTGATGCTGGAGTTAAAGTAATACTTCTAGATACTAACTATAATAAAGATATTACACATCAAAATATAGTTAGAGTTAATAATTGGATAGATATTGAAAAAATTATAAAACAAAGTGTTTAAAAGATTTGTAAATCGAAAGGGGGAGCATATGATAGATTTAAAACTTGAAAATAGAAAAGGAAAGATTCATGTAAAGAGCAGTGAAGTAAAAGATATTTTAGAATTACGTCCAGACTTTGAATATGTACAAGATATATCAAATACTATAAATCAAGAAAACATATTAGTGTTTGATTGTCAACTGACAGGAAATTCTTTTGATATGGATGATTTAGATATAGAAGAAATATTAGAAGAATTGGGTGAAGAAATAGATGAGTCTTATTTCAATGTTTTATTTGAAGATGTAAGAGCTTATTTAAAAGATGCTACTGATGAGATAGAAGCAGATTTACAAGAAAATTACTTATTTGATAATTTGAGATGTTATTTTGATATATACAATATAAATCAAGAATTTACCGATTTTAAGTTTGTATTTTTAGTTTCTTTTAAAGATATAAAAATTTCTTCATTAGCAAACCTAGCTAAGATTGTTTCTAAAAGACAGCTTATAGGTGCATCTAAGTTTTATAGTTAAAATGGAATCGTATGGTGTTAAAAACTAGTAGCCTTGTAAAAACATTGGTTACTAGTTTTTTTATTTGTACATTTTCACAAAGTTTCAGAAAACTATTTACATTATTAAAAAAGTAATGTATATTAAACATAATGTACAGTATAATGGAAAAATAGAGTTGAGTTACTAAATGTATTAAACAACTAAATGATTTATTTTTAGCTTAGTATAGCAGGAGGAGAATTTATGCAAAATTTAAATGAAATAATTTCAGAAAATTTGAAAAAAATAAGGAAAGAAAAACACCTTAGTTTAGATAAGATTGCTCAACTTAGTGGAGTAAGTAAGAGTATGTTGTCCCAAATTGAGAAATGTGAGGTAAATCCTACTATATCTACTTTAAAGAAAATAACTAATGGACTAAAAATTTCATTTACATCATTGATGGAGAGACAGGAAAGTGATATAGAATTGGTTCAAAAAAGTGATGTAGACCATTTTATTGAGGATGATGGAAAATATATAAGTTATCCGATATTTCCATTTGATTCTAAAAGAAGATTCGAAATATTTATGATTGAAATAGAAGAGGGTGGAAATTTAGATTCAAATGCTGAACTTCCAGGGACACAAGAGTTTATAACTGTTTTTAGTGGTGAGGTAACCATCAAAATAAATGGAGATGATTATGTTGTGTGTAGTGGAAATTCTATAAGATTTAAAGCAGATGTATCACATATATATAGAAACTCAGGTAAGGGTATAGCTAAAATGAGCATGGTAGTATATTATGTATAAATAATTTGGTGAAGTATATAGTTATATTTAGATGTTTTTAGGTATGAGATTAAATAATAGGAGTGTGATTTATGATGATTAACAAAAAAGCTGTCTTTTTCTTTTGTAATGATTTAAAGAAAGACCCAGTAGCAAATAGTGTGATTAAATGTTGTGAGGAAATGATGGATTTAAAGCAAAGTGATATTGTCATTGATGAAAGTTTTGTATTAGAATTTACAGATAAAGACAATAATTTATTTCAGTTTGTAAAGACAAAAGATGTAATAAGTCATAATTACAAATATTACTTGCCAATTTTAAATAAATATTTTAAAGATTATAATTTTGCAGGTGTTGTAAATTGGCATGAGGGGGAAAATGCTCCAGAGCAGATTTTAACAGCTCATACAATTGGAGATGTACCAACAGGAGAGTTTGGAAATTCTAACCCAAGATACTTTAAAAACATAATTAATGCAATTGAAGATATAAAAAATGAAACTTCACTTGATGAATTTACTACATTAACAGAAGCAACCCATTGGTCTGGCACAACATATGGCGAAGAATCTAAACTAATTACAGAATATTCTGTACCTATGTTAGACATAGAGATAGGAAGTAGTAGTGATAGTTTTAATAATAAGATGGCAATACAAGTATTAGCAAAAGCACTGGTTAGAGTATTTGATAATGATGAACCTTTAAAAACTTTATTATGTGTTGGAGGGGTTCATTTTGAAAAATCTTTTGCAGATATTATAAAAAATAAAGAATATAACATATCAATTGGACATGTACTGCCAAATCAGTGGATTGTAAGTGGGATGTATGATGATGAATTTGGATTTGAAAAATTAGAGAAATGTGTAAATAGTATTGAAGGTGGAATTGATGGTATAGTTTTTCATGATAAATTAAAAGGTACTTATAAAGAGCAATGTCGTAAATTAGGTGAAAAACTTAATGTCCCTGTATTTAAACATAAAATATTAAAAAATCCAAAAGATTTGCCTATATGGTAGCTATATAATCAATATAAATAATAAGTCAGATTAATTTTTAAGTGAGGTCAAAAATGATATTATCTTATTTTGCATTATTAATTAGAGTAGTGCTATTGGCTTTTGAGAGAGTAGTTGTAAGGTTATTAGGCGATGAAGAAGGTGATATTTATAAAAATATAGCTTCATCATTTTTATTTTTCTTTATTGGAGGAGTATGTTTACTTCCATTTAGTTTAACGTATAAAGTTAGTGATTGGTCATTTTTAATACCATGTTATATAAGTAGCTTAGTTTACTCAATTGGCTCAGTAGCATATGTGACATCTTTAGCAACTGGTGAAGTTTCACTTGTGACTCCAATAAACAGTCTAAATTCTTTGTTTCTATTACTTTTATCAGTTATATTTTTAGGTGAAGGTTTAAGTTTAGCCAAAGTTGCAGGAATCATAGTTATGATTGGTGGAGTATTCATATTAAAAAAAGTAAGTTCTTTTCTAAAAAATGTATCCGTAATTTTTAACAACTTGCCATGTAGACTAATGTTTTTGTACATATTTTTACAATCAGTAGGGAGAGTGCTGGATAAGGCTTTTTTTGTACAAGTATCTCCTATATTATATTCGACTATACTTTATTTCTTTGTGGGATTAAATCTATTTGTATTCTTAGCATTTAAAAAGAAGCAAAAAGTAATTTATGAGATTTTTAGTAATAAAAAAGGTCTTTCAATTGTAAGTGGTGCTATTAATGGATATTCTTATTTAGCATTATTAATCGCTTTAAATAATCTAGAGCTTAGTATAGCTGAACCGTTTTCTCAGGTATCTATGATAATAACTTTGATACTTGCTCATTTTATATTCAAAGAAAATATAAAAGAAAAAATACCAGGTTCAATTTTAATACTAATTGGTGGATGGCTATTGTTACTTTAATCGTTCCATTAATTAAAAAGAAGTATAGATAATTAAAGTCAGTTTAATAAATAGCTAATACATAATTAATAAATAATAAATAGGGAATATAAACATATTTATTTAGATAAATTCGTTTATATTCCCTATTTTGGTTATATTGATTTTTATATTTGATATAATATGAATCTCACAAATTATTAGTTCTTATGTCTAACTCTTAGTGGTATATCAAGTTCTTTTGCTAATTGCTTAGATTCTTCTATTTCTTCTGGAGATATTTCATCTACTACTGAGAAAGCCACCTCTTTTATATGTTTTTTGCAATCTCTTGCGAAATCTAACATATAATCAAATGATTTCTCCCCAAACTTTGGTTGTGTAACTCTATTATATGCTTCTTTATTTGGAGCATTAAGGCTTATTGATACTGCATCTATAACATCTTTTAATAGGATAGCTGTTTTTTTATTGTGTATTAAATCACTTAAACCATTTGTATTTATTCTTGTCTTTATGTTACTTTTTTCTTTTATAAACTTAGCAACTTCTACTAATTCATTTATTCTCATTAATGGTTCACCATATCCACAAAAAACAATTTCATCGTAGTCGTCTAAATTGTATTTGTTGAAGGCTTCTTTTACTTCGTCTATACTTGGTTCATGTTCCAACCATAGACTACCACTATTTGCTACTTCATTTTTTTCATTTCTTATGCAAAAAACACAACTACATGGACATGTATTAGTTATATTTACATAGATACTATTTTCAATTGTATATAAGATATTCATAATTTCCCCTCCATAAATTTAAATTCTTAATTAAAATAACGTCTTTTAAAGTCAAGTTTATCAAGTGCTATACCTAAAATTATAAAGACAATAAAACTTCCTATTGGCTGTAATAAACCGAGTAAGCTCATTATAAATGCACTTGTAAAGCTTCCAATGATTATTCCTTCAGCAAACATGTATAAGACTAACCCTACTATACCCGCTATAATCGAAGCAATTATATTTCTTTTATTTATTATCTTGTCACTTTTAGAAGTGAAAAATAATACAAGTATTGGCTTTATGATTATAGTTGGTATTACCCAAATAGCAGCACCTGTAGATAAATCAGCTAGACCAGCACCTATTGCAGAGGCTGCTATAGCGTAGTTTGTTGGTAAGATGGTTGCAGCAAGATAAATAAAAGCATCTCCTATATGAACATATCCATTATTTCCACCCACTGGGATATGTAGTATATACGCTATTGTCAAACATATTATGGATGCAAATAACGCAGAAGTAACAATATAGGTAGTTTTTTTAGAAGTAACTTTATTCATTTTTTCCAATATACTCCCTCCCTAGAAATCCAAAACTAAGATAATTGTAATGTTTTCTTATACATATATTAATATTAATCATACAATTTTCATAGTTTGTTTAGTGTTTTTTTTGTAAAATATAGATTGTACCCATTCAAATGTATATAAATAGAAACGTGGAATAGAGTAGTAGGCAAAGTAGAATAATATGTGATGTATTAGAAGTGGATAAATTATAGATAAAAAAATAATATAAGAGAGTCTACCCAATAGACTCTCTTATATTTGGGAAATTAAAGGCTATTTTGTTAGATAATAGCTAATTAATAAAAAAATATATTTATAAAATACTAATTTACTCTATTAGTAGCAGTTCCTGTTTCTATAACTTCTACAGCACTACTTAAACTAGAATAAACTATATTTTCTATCGCTGTACTAGTGAAGAAACCAAGGTGATGAGTGAATATAACTTGTTCCATAGAAAGAAGTTTGTTTATTTCTGGGTCAGTTAATTCGCCTGGATTCATCTTTTTATTTAAGAATAATCCTTCAGTTTCAAATGTATCAAGGGCAGCAGCTCTTATTTTTCCTGATTCTAGTGCTTCTATTAAGTCCCCTGTCTTAATTAAACCACCACGACCAGTATTTACTATATAAGCTCCATCCTTCATTATAGCTAGAGTATCTTTGTTTATCATATGTTTTGTTCCTTCAAGTAAAGGAGTATGTAATGTTATAAGGTCAGCTTCTTTTAAAAGGTCCTCTAAAGTATCTTTATAAGTTAATATATCATTTAAATCATTATTTGGATATTGGTCAAATGCAATTACGTTAGCCCCTAAGCCTTTGAATAGTTTTGCAGAAGTAGCACCTATTTTTCCAGTACCTATAACACCTACTGTAATAGATCTAACTTCTGTCCCAAGAAGTTCAGCTATCCAACGATAGTCACCTTCACAGACTTTTTTCTTTACTAAAGGAGTTTTTCTTAAAAGGTTCATAGCTTGAGTAACAGCTAATTCAGCTATTGCATTAGGTGAATAAGAAGGAACATTAGTAACAATAAGTCCATTTTCATTAACTAAACCAAAATGTATCATATCCATTCCTGCAGTTCTTGAAGCTATAACTTTAACCCCAGCATCTTTTAAAGTCTCATAAATATAAGGGTTATCTATATAGTTAGTTTGTTGTATAGATATACCATCATACCCTTTGGCTTTAACCACATTTTCTTCAGTCATGTTTTCAGGATAAATATCCACTTGAACATCCTTATGCTCTTCAGACCATTGTTTTATTACTGGTTCTTCATAATCGCGTGCTCCAAATACTAGTATTTTCATATCAATACCCTCCTGTAATTATTAAATTATATGGTAATCTTTCATTTAGAAATAATATGTAACATATAAGGCTATGTTTTTTATACAAAATTTTTAAGGTTAAAAATTTAGTTTTGAAATTGTTTTCCCTGTCATATTTCGATATTTAGTTATTTTTTATTTAATGTAATAATTGCTTTAAAAATTTATCAAAGAAATTGTTATTTTTTAGATTAAATATTATTAAAAATTTATCTAAGTTTGAAATTAGTTAACTAACTTGCTGATTAATTACAATGATAACATGTGTTTTTGAGTTTAGCAATGAAAACTTTTTTTGAAATGTCAAGCTTTTTCACAAAAAAATATATAAAAAAAACTTTTATATGCATAGAAAGGATAGCAAAATGCAATGGAGAGTTGCATAATGCCACGATATGAAAATAATAATTCAATTGTATATTGTTAAAAAACATTCAAATCAAGCGATATTTTGCTTAAATATAAAGTTGGCACGATAAATGCTTAACAATATAGGTGTAAGACAATAAAACAATAAAAAATAATTTTAATAATTTTTAAGTTATTTTAGATAAGATTAGGAACTTTGACATCAAATAGTTAATATCAGAAAAAGGTATTTCATGAGTGATTTAATCGAAATTTTATAATTGATACTATTAAGGAGGAAAACGTTATGCTTTTAGAAGGAGTTAAAGTAGTAGAACTTTCAAGTTTCATCGCAGCACCATGTTGTGCAAAAATGTTAGGTGACTGGGGTGCAGAGGTTATTAAGATTGAACCTATAGAAGGTGATGGAATAAGAGTTATGGGTGGAACATTTAAATCTCCAGCATCAGATGATGAAAACCCTATGTTTGAATTAGAAAATGGAAATAAAAAGGGTGTAAGTATTAATATAAAATCAAAAGAAGGAGTAGAAATATTACATAAATTATTATCAGAAGCAGACATATTTGTAACTAATGTTAGAGTTCAAGCATTAGAAAAAATGGGTATAGCTTATGACCAAATAAAAGATAAATATCCAGGATTAATATTCTCTCAAATATTAGGATATGGTGAAAAAGGACCTTTAAAAGATAAACCAGGATTTGACTACACTGCATACTTCGCAAGAGGAGGAGTTAGCCAATCTGTTATGGAAAAAGGAACATCTCCAGCAAATACAGCAGCAGGATTTGGTGACCACTATGCAGGTCTAGCATTAGCAGCAGGAAGTTTAGCAGCATTACATAAAAAAGGTCAAACTGGCAAAGGTGAAAGAGTAACAGTAAGTCTTTTCCATACAGCTATATATGGAATGGGAACAATGATAACAACAGCACAATACGGAAATGAAATGCCTTTATCAAGAGAAAATCCAAACAGCCCATTAATGACTACATATAAATGTAAAGATGGAAGATGGATTCAATTAGCTTTAATACAATATAACAAGTGGTTAGGCAAATTCTGTAAGGTTATAAATAGAGAATATATATTAGAAGATGATAGATACAATAACATAGATTCAATGGTTAATCATGTTGAAGGTTTAGTTAAGATAGTTGGAGAAGCTATGTTAGAAAAAACATTAGATGAGTGGTCAGCTCTATTAGAAGAAGCAGACTTACCATTTGAAAAAATCCAAAGCTGTGAAGACTTATTAGATGATGAACAAGCTTGGGCAAACGACTTCTTATTTAAGAAAACATATGATAGCGGAAATACAGGTGTCTTAGTTAATACTCCAGTTATGTTTAGAAATGAAGGAATAAAAGATTATACACCAGCACCAAAAGTAGGTCAACATACTGTAGAAGTATTAAAATCTTTAGGTTATGATGAAGAAAAAATAAATAACTTTAAAGATAGTAAAATTGTAAGATACTAATTAGTAATTCTAGATTTTATAAAAGGAGAATGCTAAAGATGTACACAATGGGATTAGATATAGGTTCAACTGCATCAAAGGGAGTAATTTTAAAAGATGGAGAAGATATTGTAGCTTATGAGACAATATCTTCTGGTACTGGTACTACTGGACCATCAAGAGTTTTAGAAAAATTATATGGCAAGACTGGTCTTGCAAGAGAAGACATTGAAAAAGTTGTAGTTACAGGATATGGAAGAATGAATTATTCAGATGCTGATAAGCAGATAAGTGAATTAAGCTGTCATGCCAGGGGAGTAAACTTCATAATTCCAGAGACAAGAACCATTATTGACATAGGTGGTCAAGATGCAAAGGTATTAAAGTTAGATAATAATGGAAGACTACTAAACTTTCTTATGAATGACAAGTGTGCTGCAGGTACAGGAAGATTTTTAGATGTAATGGCAAAGATAATAGAGGTTGATGTATCTGAACTCGGAAGTATATCTATGAATTCTCAAAATGAAGTGTCAATAAGCAGTACATGTACAGTATTTGCAGAGTCTGAAGTTATATCACATTTATCTGAAAATGCAAAAATTGAAGATATAGTGGCAGGTATTCATACTTCAGTAGCAAAGAGAGTTTCTAGCCTAGTAAAAAGAATAGGAGTACAAAGAAATGTAGTTATGGTTGGTGGAGTTGCTAGAAATAGTGGTATCGTAAGAGCTATGGCAAGAGAAATCAACACAGAAATTATTGTACCTGATATACCTCAATTAACAGGCGCTTTAGGAGCAGCATTATACGCTTTTGATGAGGCGAAAACATCACAAAAAGAAGTGAAAAATATATAAAAAGAGGGATGAAAATGTCTGAAAAAAAAGAAGCTAGAGTAGTAATAAATGATTTATTAGCTGAACAATATGCAAATGCATTTAAGGCTAAAGAAGAAGGAAGACCTGTA
Organism: Clostridioides sp. GD02377; assembly: GCF_045899875.1. Taxonomy (NCBI): domain Bacteria; kingdom Bacillati; phylum Bacillota; class Clostridia; order Peptostreptococcales; family Peptostreptococcaceae; genus Clostridioides; species Clostridioides sp. GD02377. The sequence goes on along the minus strand of NZ_JBJODA010000014.1, from coordinate 90,850 downwards.
GGTTGGTCAACATCAGTATTTCCTCAAGAATTAGCAGAAGTATTTGACTTAAATGTATTATATCCAGAAAATCAAGCAGCTGGGGTAGCGGCTAAAAAAGGTTCTTTAGAATTATGTGAAATGGCTGAATCTAAAGGATATTCTATCGACCTATGTGCATATGCAAGAACAAATTTTGGTCTTTTAGAAAATGGTGGCTGTGAAGCTTTAGATATGCCAGCTCCAGATTTCCTACTTTGCTGTAACAATATATGTAACCAAGTTATAAAATGGTATGAAAATATTTCAAGAGAATTAGATATACCTCTAATAATGATTGATACAACTTTCAATAATGAAGATGAAGTTACTCAATCAAGAATTGATTATATTAAAGCTCAATTTGAAGAAGCTATAAAGCAATTAGAAATTATATCAGGAAAGAAATTTGACCCTAAGAAGTTTGAAGAAGTAATGAAAATATCAGCTGAAAACGGAAGACTATGGAAATACTCTATGAGTTTACCAGCAGATTCTTCTCCTTCACCAATGAATGGATTTGACTTATTTACTTACATGGCTGTAATAGTTTGTGCTAGAGGTAAAAAAGAAACTACAGAAGCATTTAAGTTACTTATAGAAGAATTAGAGGACAACATGAAAACTGGGAAATCTTCTTTCAGAGGAGAAGAAAAATACAGAATAATGATGGAAGGTATACCTTGTTGGCCATATATAGGATACAAAATGAAAACATTAGCTAAATTTGGAGTTAACATGACAGGTAGTGTTTACCCACATGCTTGGGCATTACAATATGAAGTTAATGATTTAGATGGAATGGCAGTAGCATACAGTACTATGTTTAACAATGTAAACTTAGACCGTATGACAAAATATAGAGTTGATTCTTTAATAGATGGTAAATGTGATGGAGCATTCTATCATATGAACAGAAGCTGTAAACTTATGAGTTTAATACAATATGAAATGCAAAGAAGAGCAGCTGAAGAAACTGGATTACCATATGCTGGATTTGATGGTGACCAAGCAGATCCTAGAGCTTTTACTAATGCTCAATTTGAAACAAGAATTCAAGGTTTAGTTGAAGTAATGGAAGAAAGAAAAAAACTTAATAGAGGTGAGATATAATGGAAGCTATTTTATCTAAAATGAAAGAAGTAGTTGAAAATCCAAATGCGGCTGTAAAAAAATATAAAGATGAAACTGGTAAAAAAGCTATAGGTTGTTTCCCAGTTTACTGCCCAGAAGAGATTATACATGCAGCTGGAATGCTTCCAGTTGGTATATGGGGAGGACAAACAGAATTAGATTTAGCTAAACAATATTTCCCTGCATTTGCATGTTCAATAATGCAATCATGTTTAGAATATGGATTAAAAGGTGCTTATGATGAATTATCTGGAGTTATTATACCAGGTATGTGTGATACATTAATTTGTCTAGGACAAAACTGGAAATCAGCAGTACCTCATATAAAATATATATCATTAGTACATCCACAAAATAGAAAACTTGAAGCTGGTGTAAAATACCTAATCAGTGAGTACAAAGGTGTAAAAAGAGAGCTTGAAGAAATATGTGGTTATGAAATAGAAGAAGCAAAAATTCATGAAAGTATAGAAGTTTACAATGAACATAGAAAAACTATGAGAGACTTTGTTGAAGTAGCTTATAAACATTCTAATACTATAAAACCATCAGTAAGAAGCTTGGTAATCAAAAGTGGATTCTTTATGAGAAAAGAAGAACACACTGAATTAGTAAAAGAATTAATAGCAAAATTAAATGCTATGCCAGAAGAAGTCTGTTCTGGAAAGAAAGTTTTATTAACAGGTATAGTAGCTGATTCTAAAGATATATTAGATATTTTAGAAGACAACAATATATCAGTTGTAGCAGATGATTTAGCTCAAGAAACAAGACAATTCAGAACAGATGTACCAGCAGGTGATGATGCGTTAGAGAGATTAGCAAGACAATGGTCAAACATAGAAGGATGTTCATTAGCTTATGACCCTAAGAAAAAACGTGGGTCACTTATAGTAGATGAAGTTAAAAAGAAAGATATAGATGGTGTTATCTTCTGTATGATGAAGTTCTGTGACCCAGAAGAATACGATTATCCTTTAGTTAAAAAAGATATAGAAGATAGTGGAATACCTACTTTATATGTTGAAATTGACCAACAAACTCAGAATAATGAACAAGCCAGAACTCGTATTCAAACTTTTGCTGAGATGATGAGTTTAGCGTAAGTTCATTAAAATAAATTTACTATAAAATGTGAAAATTGGAGGAAGCTATGTTATATAACAAAGAACAAGAACTTTTAAGAAAAGCAGTAAGAGATTTTGTTAGTAAAGAATTAGATACTTTACCAGCAGAAATGGATAAAACAGGTGTAATGCCTAAGGAATTAATCAAAAAGTTAGCTGAAACAAAATTTATAAGCAGTAATATTCCAGAAGAGTATGGTGGTGGGGGAGCAGGATATGTTTCTTATGCTATCATAATGGAAGAAATAGCTAGAAGATGTGCATCAACAGCTACTTTTGTTACAGCTGGTTCTTCTCTTGCTACATTACCAATACTTTACAATGGTACTGAAGAGCAAAAACAAAAATACTTAAAAGGTTTAGCAACAGGTGAATTAATAGGAGCATTTGGTTTAACTGAGCCAGGAGCTGGTTCTGATGCAGGTGGGCAACAAACAACAGCAGAATTAGTTGGAGACCACTACATCTTAAATGGTAGAAAAACTTTCATAACTAATGGACCATTCTGCGACATAGCTATAGTAATAGCAGTTACAGATAGAAGTAAAGGTCTTAGAGGTACATCAGCATTTATAGTAGAAAGTAAATGGGACGGTTTCTCAACAGGAGCTCATGAAGATAAAATGGGTATAAGAGGAACTGAAACTTCTGACTTAATATTTGAAAATGTTAAAGTTCCAAAAGAAAACCTTATAGGAAAAGAAGGTAATGGATTTAAAATAGCAATGGGTACTTTAGAAGTAGGTAGAATAGGTGTTGCTGCTCTAGCTCTAGGAATTGCTCAAGGTGCTTTAGATGAAGCTGTTAAATATACAAAACAAAGAGTTCAATTTGGTAAGCCTATAGCTAAATTCCAAAATACTCAATTTACTATAGCTGATATGGAAACAAAAGTTTGTGCAGCTAGAGGATTAGTTTACGATGCAGCACAAAAGAGAGATGCAGGAATGAGAGTTGCTCAAGAATCTGCAATGGCTAAATACTATGCAGCAGAAGTTGCAAATGAAGTTGCTTACAAAGCATTACAACTTCATGGTGGATATGGATTCATAAAAGATTATGAAATCGAAAGAATGTACAGAGACGCTAGAATCGTATCAATATACGAAGGAACATCAGAAGTTCAAAAAATGGTAATTTCATCAAACGTATTAAAATAATAAATAATCTAATGAAATTGGAGGTATAGACTTTGAAAATATTAGTTTGCGTAAAACAAGTTCCAGATACTAACGAAGTAAGAATAAATAAAGAAACAGGTACTCTTATAAGAGATGGAGTTCCAAGTATATTAAACCCAGATGATGCTAATGCATTAGAGGAAGCTTTAAAAATTAAAGATGAGCATGATGATGTAACTATAACAGTTATAACAATGGGACCTCCTCAAGCAGACTTTATGCTAAGAGAGTGTTTAGCTATGGGTGCTGATGATGCAATATTATTAAGTGATAGAGCATTTGGAGGAGCTGATACTTGGGCTACATCAAATACTATTGCAGCAGGTATAGCTAAAGTTGGAGATTATGACATAATATTTGCAGGAAGACAAGCAATAGATGGAGATACTGCACAAGTTGGACCACAAATTGCAGAGAAATTAGACATTCCTCAAGTTACATATGTACAAGACTTCAAAATAGAAGGAAAAGATATAATAGTTCAAAGACAATTAGAAGATGGATATGAATTAATAAAAGTAAGTACACCTGTACTTTTAACAGCAGTAAAAGAGTTAAATGCACCTAGATACATGTCTGTTGATAAAATAGTAAAAGCATATAAACATGATGTAAAAGTTTGGACAATTGATGATTTAGATGTAAATAAAGAAGAGGTTGGTTTAAAAGCATCACCAACTAAAGTATTTAGATCATTTACTCCTGAGCCAAGAGGAAAAGGAGAAATCTTAGAAGGTAAAGCTGATGAAATAGCTAACAAAATAATAATCGGTCTAAAACAAAAGCACATTATATAAGTTGGAGGAGTACAAACTATGAATGATATAAAAGATTTAAGTTCTTATAAAAACGTATGGATATTTGCAGAACAAAGAGAAGGAAAAATAGCTCCAGTAGTTATCGAATTATTAGGAGAAGGAAGAAAATTAGCTACAGAAGTAGATGCTGAGCTTTGTGCAGTATTATTAGGAAAAGATGTTGATGGATTAGCTAAAGAGTTAATCACTTTTGGAGCAGATAAAGTTTATGTTGCAGATGATGCTCTTTTAGAAAAATATACAACTGATGCATATACAAAAGTAATAAAAGATGCAATAGATGAAATAAAACCAGAAATAATGCTTTTCGGAGCAACTCATATAGGTAGAGATTTAGCACCTAGAATAGCTTCAAGAGTTGGAACTGGATTAACAGCTGACTGTACTAAGTTAGAAATAGACCCAGAAGATAAGAAAATAAAACAAACTCGTCCAGCATTTGGTGGAAACATAATGGCTACAATCATATGTCCAAACCATAGACCTCAAATGTCTACAGTTAGACCTGGTGTTATGGATAAAGCTGAGCAAGACGAAACAAGAACTGGTGAAGTTATAGCATTAGACTATAAAATAACTCAAGATGATATAAGAACTACTGTTTTAGAAACAGTTAAAACTAAAAAAGATTTAGTATCTCTTACAGATGCAAATGTTATAGTATCAGGTGGTTTAGGATTAGGTGGACCAGAAGGATTTGAAATGCTTAAGAAATTAGCTGACAAATTAGGTGGAGTAGTTGGTTCTTCTCGTGCAGCTGTAGATGCTGGATGGATAGACCATTCTCACCAAGTAGGTCAAACAGGAACTACTGTTAAGCCAAACCTATACATAGCTTGTGGTATATCAGGAGCAATACAACATTTAGCAGGTATGCAATCATCAGATTTCATAATTGCTATAAACAAAAACCCAGCAGCTCCAATTTTAGAAATCGCTGATTATGGAGTAGTTGGAGATTTACATGAAATAGTACCAATGCTTATAGATAAATTAGATAGCGTTGATGATTTATTAGAAGCTATAAAAGCTTAATTGATACAAATTATATAAATATTACTGATTGAATAAGTCTTATTAGTTAGTAACATGATTATTAACCCTTTGATAAGTTGTTGCTAGTTTGTATTTGTCAGTTATTAAAAAGTCTGTTTGAATAAAATTTTACAATACAAGATAATCTAGATAATCCTTATATGTGTATTGCTTACAAAATGTGAGTCATACCCTATAAGGATTATCTTTATTTTTTTGAATAAATCTTAAATTTAATTAAATTGTACTAAATAGACAAATAATTACTAAATGTGTGATAAAATACAATTAAAAGCAAAATGAAATTTTTAACAAACTATAATCATTAAAATTATATCTTAGTTACATTTTAATGAAGGAAGCTATTTAAAAAGACAAATATTACGAGGAGTTGGTTGTATGTGCTAATGGTATTTATTGTAAGCAAACAATAAATTTTGTATGTAGTTCAATAAATTACTTAATGAAAGGTGCGAATATTAATGGATAATAATTTAATAGGGCTTATAGAACATGTAGAAAATCCAGCTATTTTATGTAAGGAATCAGGCGAAATAATATATTGTAATCATCTAATAGATAGTATTTTTAGTTTTCTAGATATAAAAAAGCCTAAAAATATAAATGAATTAGATTCTAACTTTGACAAAAAAGAAATTCTGACAGATAGTAAAAAGAAAATAGCTTTCAGAGAATTAAGAATGAATGCACATATATACAATATGAAAGATAATAATAATGAAAATACTATAGTTTATTTATTTGAGAAATCTGTAATATCGGATAAAGTAGTTGAGGATATAATAGAACATATAGATGAAGTTGTCGTTGTATTTAACAAAGATGGGGTAATTGAAAAGATGAATAATGTTAGTGATGAGATATTACCTTTTAAAAGAACTGAAGTACTTGGTAGAAATATAACGGATCTTGTAAGACAAGGATTAGTAGAAGAACCAATAATATTAAATATGCTTAAAGTGAAGAAAAAGATTTATAGAAATATCGTTTACCCTGATGGAAAACTTATTGCCTATACAGCAGTTCCAAGATGGGACTCTAAAGGAAAACTTACAGGAGGAGTACTTACAGGAAGAGATATTTCAAGGGTCATTAAGCTTGAATCTCAGATAAGATATAGTGATATGTCAGAGGATACAGAGTATATAAGTCAAAGTAAGATTATGGATAACATAAAAAAAGTTGTCAAGAGAGCTGCAGCTTCGGATTCTTCTATATTTATAAATGGAGAATCGGGTGTAGGAAAAGAAATAATAGCAAGAACTATCTATAAGTACAGTTCAAGAAGGGAAAAACCTTTTATCGCAATAAACTGTGGAGCTATACCAAATGAACTATTAGAATCAGAGTTTTTTGGATATGAAGAAGGTTCTTTTACTGGAGCTAAGAAAAAAGGTAAAAAGGGACTTTTTGAAGAGGCAAATGGTGGAACTATCTTTTTGGATGAGATAGGTGAATTACCAATGCAGATGCAAAAAAAATTACTTAGAGTTATACAAGAAAATACGATTACTAGAATAGGTGGTAGCAAACCTATAAAGATAGATGTTAGATATATAAGTGCTACTAATATTTCTCATGAAGACCTTAGAAATAATCTTAAATTTAGACAAGATTTATACTATAGATTGAGTGTTATTCCAGTAAAAATACCACCACTTAGAGAGAGAAAAGAAGATATAGTACCATTAGTAAATTATTTCTTAAAGCTTTACAATGAAAAGTATAATAGAGAAGTAGAAGTTTCACCTAAGGTTATTGAATTATTGGAAGAATATTCTTGGCCAGGTAACATAAGAGAATTGAAAAATATCATTGAAAGATTCGTAGTTTTATCAGCTAAAAATGTAATTGGAGAAGATGAATTTAATATGCTTATAAATCTAGATATGATTGATAATGAAACAGATGATTTATCACCAATAGTGGTAAATGGAATTATGAATCTTAATGATGCATATAAAATAGTAGACCAAATAATGATAAGTAAGGCTATAAATAAGTATGGTTCAATAACAAAGGCTGCTGAAGTTATAGGTATATATCCTTCTACTATTCATAGAAAGATAAAAAGTGGACACATTCATGTATAGTCAATTAGCTTAGAAAAGTAATTAGAATTGATGGAGTCTTACTTTTTAAGAGCTAATGATAGACGATTACATAGAAAACATAAACTGTTTGGCATAACTTAAAAAAAGAATAGATTAAGTTATGTTGATTTTGGACAACCTTTTTGGGAAGTGTATGTACAACTTAAAAGAGATGGCTTAGAAATAAAATTAATTATTCCAAGTCATCTCTTTTCTTTTATAAATATTTAAAAGTTATATTAGTTTATAGAGTTAGCAGAACCTAAAACATCATCTATTTTGCTTTCAACTACAGCTTGTATAGCATCTCTACCAGCACCAATGTATTTTCTTGGGTCAAATTCTTTTGGATTTTCAGCTAAGAATTTTCTGATAGCAGCAGTCATAGCTAGTCTTAAGTCAGTATCCATGTTTATTTTACAAACAGCCATAGAAGATGCTTTTCTTAACATTTCTACAGGTACACCTTTAGCTCCAGCTATATTTCCACCAAATTCATTACATGTAGCAACTGCATTTTGGTCAACAGCAGATGCACCATGAAGAACTATTGGGAAACCTGGTAATTTGCTTTGGATTTCTTCTAGTATGTCGAATCTTAATTTAGCTTCTCCTTTGAATTTGAAAGCTCCATGAGAAGTTCCTATAGCTATTGCTAATGAATCAACTCCTGTTCTTTCAACAAACTCAACAGCTTCAGCTGGTTGAGTATATTTGTGAACATCAGAAGTAACATCATCTTCTGTTCCAGCTAAAACACCAAGTTCTGCTTCAACAACAACACCTTTAGAGTGTGCATATTCAACAGCTTCTTTAGTTATTCTAACATTTTCTTCAAAGTCAAAATGAGAACCATCTATCATAACTGAAGAGAAACCAGCATCAATACAAGTTTTAATAGCATCCATATTTGGGCCATGGTCTAAGTGAAGAGCTACGTCTACACCTATTTCATCAGAAGCAACTTTAACCATTTCAACTAATGTATGAGGTCCAGCATATTTAACAGCTGACATAGAAGCTTGTATCATAACATAAGAATTTTTAGCTTTAGCAGCTTTTAAAACACCTTGTAATTGTTCTAAGTCACTTATGTTAAATGCACCTATAGCAAATCCACCTTCATAAGCTTTTTTAAACATTTCTTTTGTAGTAATTAATGCCATTTTAAAACTCCTCCTATTAACTTTTAAAATTTACCCATCACTTATATTATAACGTTAAATCAAAAAAAGTATATAGTAAATTGTAATAACTATAAATTACAAGTATAATGTTAAATATAAGATAATAGGATTAGATAAAATAATAAAAAATATGAACGTTTTAAGAAGAATTAAGATAAAGGAGACCTAACAATGCCACAGATAAAAATTAGAGGAATTAATGAAAATGATATATGCAAAATAAGTGAAAAGATGATAGATGATTTAGTTGAAGCTGTAAAATGCCCAAGAGATTATTTTGAAATAGAATGTATAAAGTCAGTTGCAATAAGAGATGGTAAAATAGCAGATGTATATCCTTTTGTTGAAGTAGCTTGGTTTGATAGAGGGCAAGAAGTACAAGATATAGTAGCAAGAATAATAACTGATAGTATAAGAAATAATTTAGATGTAGAAAGTATGGATTTAGCATTTACAGTATTTGAAAAAGAAAAATATTATGAGAATGGAGAACATTTTTAATGGCTAAAAAGCAACGTATAGATAAAATTCTTTCAAATTTAGGTTATGGAAGTAGAAGTGAAATAAAGAAGTATTGTAAGCAGGGGTCTGTAGTAGTAAATGGGAGTGAAGTTTCAAATCCAGGAACTCAAGTAGACACTGAAAATGATGAGATATTGTTTAATGGAGAAGAAGTTATATATAGAGAATATATATATTTAATGATGAATAAACCAGATGGATATATATCAGCAACTACTGATAAATATGACCCAACGGTTTTAGATTTAATTGATTTATCATACTTAGCTTTTGAACCATTTCCTGTTGGAAGGTTAGATAAAGACACAGAGGGATTATTAGTTTTAACTAATGATGGGAAGCTTTCTCATAGAGTTTTATCTCCTAAGAAGCATGTGCCTAAGACTTATTATGCAAAAATTGATGGAGTAGTTACTGAAGAAGATGTAGAAGCTTTTTTAGAAGGTGTAGTGCTTGATGATGGATATAAAACTATGCCATCTCAGTTAAATATATTAAAGAGTGATGATGAATCAGAGATAGAACTTATAATACATGAAGGTAAGTTTCACCAAGTAAAAAGAATGTTTGAAAGTGTAGGCAAAAAAGTAGTATACTTAAAAAGATTGTCCATGGGTAATTTGAAATTGGATGAGAGCCTAGAATTAGGTGAGTATAGAGAGTTAACAGATGAAGAAGTAAAGATGATTGAAGAAAGATAATATAATAAATTGGAGGAAGGTTTGTGAAGAAAAAGGATATTGTAGAATTTGAAATAGATAAAATGGAATTTGGTGGTACATCATTAGGTCAAATTGGAGACAGAGTTATTCACATGAAGGGTGGAATAAGTGGTCAAAAGGTAAGAGCTGGTGTTAAAAAAGTTAGAAGTAAGAAAGCCGAAGTTAAGATGATAGAATTATTGGAGTACTCACCACTTGAAACTGAAGAAGCTTGCAAGCATTTTAGAGAGTGTGGAGGATGTACATTACTATCAGTACCATATGAAAAGCAATTGGAAATAAAAGAAAAACAAGTTATGGATTTATTCTTAAAGCAAGACTTATTTGGATTTCAATTTTTAGGGATAGAAGGAAGTCCAGAAAACAAATATTATAGAAATAAGATGGAGTATACTTTTGGAGATGAAGTAAAAAATGGACCTTTGACATTAGGGCTTCATAAAAAAGGAAAGCATATAGATATACAAACTGTTGAGGAGTGTATGTTAGTTGATGAGGACTTCTCAAAGATATTAGTTTCTAGTGTAGAGTTTTTTAATGAAAAAAAGCTTCCTTATTATAGAACAATGAATCATAAAGGATATCTGAGACATCTTGTAGTTAGAAAAGGGATTCATACTAATGAGATTATGGTTAATATAGTAACTTCTTCTCAAGAAGATTTTGACATGAACGAATTTAAAGAGATGCTTTTAGGAATTGATTTCAAAGCTGAGTTAGTAGGGATACTTCATACTATTAATGATGGTTTAGCAGATGCAGTCCAATGTGATGAGTTAAGAGTATTGTATGGAAGAGATTATATACAAGAAGAAATTTTAGGTCTTAAGTTTAAGATTTCTCCATTCTCATTTTTCCAAACTAATACTAAAGGAGCCGAAGTTCTTTATAGTATTGCTAGGGATTTTATTGGAGATTACAATGATAAGGTTGTGTTTGACTTGTATAGTGGGACTGGGTCTATTGGACAGGTTATGGCTGGTGCAGCTAAGAAGGTGTATGGTATTGAGATAGTCGAGGAAGCTGTTGTTGCTGCTAATGAGAATGCGAAGTTGAATGGGCTTACTAATTGTGAGTTTATTGCTGGAGATGTGGCTAAGGTTGTTAAGGATTTGAAGGACAAGCCTGATTTGATTATTGTTGACCCTCCAAGGCCAGGTATTCATAAGGATGCTATTAGGGATATTTGTGGATTTGGCGCTAAGGAGATTGTTTATATTTCTTGTAATCCTAAGTCTTTGGTTGTGGATTTGGTTGATTTTAAGGGGTATGGTTATGAGATTAAGATGGTTAAGTGTATGGATATGTTCCCGAATACACCTCACGTTGAGACGGTGGCAAAGCTGGTTAAAAAGTAAGAAATAAAGTTCTTGAAAATGCCCATTTTACGGGGTTCTCAAGGGCTTTTTTATTTCATGGAGATTTAATTTTAAAGATTATGGACTGTGTTTTTGTTGATTTGGAGTTTTAATAGGGGTGAGAAGTAGAAAAAAGGTGTGGAGTTTTGCTAATAGAGTTTAACAATTTGGCAAAAGCATGAGCAAAAACTAAAGAATAATACCTTTTGCTAAAATATAATAAATCAGAATTATATAATGTGATTTAAAATAAAATTTTGAGAACTCGAAAAAAATATTGTACTTAAAAATATAGAGTGATAAAATATAAATAATAAGTTTAGTAAGAAGAGAGGTGCTAATGAGTGTCAATAAATTATAAAAGGTTATGGAAGATGTTAATTGATAAGGACATGTCTAAAGCAGATTTAAGAGAGAAAACAGGCATTGCACCTAGTACATTTTCTAAAATGTCGCGTAATGAGTATGTTTCAATGGAAGTTCTTGTTCGTATTTGCGATGCTTTAAGATGTCAACTAAGCGATATCGTGGAAGTTGAATTTCCGGAGGTGTCTAAAGAGCAATGAGCAAAAGAGGTAAAAGTCTAAAGATATTTCTTATGGATGGAGTAGCTACTGGTAGATGGATGTGTGAATTATCTAATTGGACTGGTAAGGCTTATAAAATCCCTAGAACGAGTTATAAAAAATGTATGGGTCGCGATGAACTGAGAAATCCTTCAGTATATTTTTTATTTGACTATGATGATGAGAATGGTAAGCCGCTTGTGTACATAGGAGAGACAGAGGATGCAATCCAACGATTAGGAGACCATATTAGAAGCGAAAATAAAAATTACTGGGTCGAAGCAATTGTTTTTATTAGTAAAGATGATCATTTAAATAAAGCACATATCAAATACTTAGAAAGTCGTTTTTATCAAATAGGTAAAGAGGCAGAGCGATATGAAATAATGAATTCTAATCCACCTAAGAAATCATCTGTTTCTGAAGCAGAAGAGAGTGAAATGGAGGAGTTTATTGATAATGTTAAACTGGTAGTTTCAGCTTTAGGGCATAAAGTATTTGAAACATTAGTTCCGGTCGTAGAAGTTGAGAAAAAGGAAACTGGAGAAGTATCAAGTGAGAATCTATATATTAAAAATAATAAAGGCTTATCAGCAACAGGTATAGTTGCTCCAGATGGGTTTATTGTACTAAAGGGTTCTGGTATTAATGACGCTTTATCAGAGAAGTCACTTTCAGATAATATTGTTAAGTTAAGAAAACAATACTTATCAGACGGAACGATAGAAAATGGTTAATTTACTAAAAATACATTATTCTCAAGTCCATCAGCTGCAGCTACTTTTATATGTGGGCAAAGTAGGAGTGGTCCTCAAATGTGGAAAAATAAAGATGGAAAGACATTAAAAGAAATAAGTGAAGAATAAAACTAAGGAGGAGTTGTAATGACAGATTCAAAATTAGCCCCTGTAATGTTTGATGATACATCAATAAATGTAAGTAAGGAAGTAGATTTGGTATTCTCAATAGCCAATACTCTTCGTGGAACATATAAGTCTGATAAATACAAAGATGTAATTATTCCTATGATTATTATTCGTAGACTAGAGTGTGCTCTTGAGCCAACTAAAATGAAGGTAGTAGAAATGTACGAAAGAAATCCTGGCACACCTGAACGTGTACTAATAAAAGCTTCAGGATTTCAATTTTATAATACTAGCAGATATACATTAAAGGAGCTATTAAATGATTCAACAAATATAGCAGCAAATTTCGTTAGTTATATAGAAGGATTTTCATCAAATGTTCAAGAGATTATAAGAAGTCTTGACTTTGAGAAAGAAATTGAGAAGATGGATAAAAACCACCGTCTATTAGGTGTTATAAAGAAGTTTTCAGAATTAGATCTTAATCCACACACAATAGATGGAATAAAGATGGGATATATGTTTGAAGAGATAATTCGTAAATTCTCTGAAAATGCAGAAGCTGGTGACCACTATACGCCGAGAGAGGTTATTAGATTATTAGTAAATATAATATTAGCAGAAGGCTGCGATGATCTTTATGAGGAGGGTAAAGTAACTACAGTTTTAGACATGGCATGCGGTACGGGTGGAATGTTATCTACAACTTTTGATTTTATTAGAAGACATAATCCAAATGCAGATGTAAGGTTGTTTGGACAAGAAATAAACCCGGAATCATATGCTATTTGCCTAGCAGATATATTGATAAAAGGACAAAATGCGGAGAACATTAAATTTCAAGATACTATGAAAAAGGATTCATTTGAAGAACAATCAATGAGAATTGTCATTGCAAATCCTCCATTTGGAACACCATGGGGAGGAAAGGATGCTGCTGAAGGGGTAGAAAAAGCAGTAAGAGCGGAAAATGCCAAAAAAGGAGGACGATTCGCAGCAGGTTTACCTGGTACTGGTGATATGCAATTATTATTTATGCAACATGCAATCCATAAAATGGATGAGAATTATGGAAGAGCAGCAATCATAACAAATGGATCACCACTATTTTCAGGGAATACAACTAGTGGGGAAAGTCAAATTAGAAGATATATGTTAGAGAATGACTTAGTCGAAGCGATAATAGCTTTGCCTAGCCAATTATTTTACAACACTGATATTGGTATCTATGCATTTATTTTATCTAAGAATAAGAGAAAAGAGAGAAAGGGAAAAGTACAGTTAATTAATGCTGTAGATATGTTTAAACCTCTTCGTAAATCTTTAGGGAAAAAGAGAAAAGAAATTTCACGTGATGATATTAAAACTATTACTGAGATTTATGCAGAATTTAAACCAAATAAATATTGTAAGATTTTTGATAATGAAGAGTTTATGTATAAAGAGTATGCTGTTTATCAACCTTTGCAAAGAACCGGAAAAATAACTGAAGAAACGATAGATTTATTGAAAAATAGTGCATTCTTTACAGCTAATGCTCATCTTTTTAATGGGAATGATTATGAAGAACTTTTAGAAATGAATCCACGAAGTGCTGCTGAAGAAAAGAAGTTTAAAAAGTTTGAACAAGGAAAAACATTTATAGAAAATATACTAGATATACTATCAAATAATATATCTGAAAAGGAATATAAAGATTACTCAACTTTTGTAAAATTATTAAAAGAGTTATTAGGAAAAGTTGAAGGTATGACTCCAAGTCGATTAGGAGCTATTGCAATGGAGTTATCATATATGGATAAGACTGCAATAGTTCAAAAAGATAAGAATAAAGAAGTAATATTTGATACCACAACTAAAGACATCGAATTAGTTAAATTAACACAGGCTGTAGAAGAGTATTTTAAGGCAGAAGTATATCCTTTTATACCAGATGCTCATTATGTATATGAATTTGATGAAAGTAAAAAGGCTAGTGCAACTAATAAAGAAAAATTAGGAGCAGAGTTTCCAATTACTAGAATGTTTTATAAACATCATGAACCAGAAAAAGCAGATACTTTACTAAATCAGTTTATGGAATATGAAAAACAATTACAAGAATTGATTAAAAATATATAGAAAGTGAGGCTTGAATTATGGAAGAAAAAACAAAAAAAAGGCCTAGCGGACTAGAGTGGATAAAAGATATTCCATTTGATTGGGAATGCACTAAAGTAAAGTTCTTTTACAAATATCAAGCTGGTGGTACCCCAGATACCACAAACATGGAATTTTATGATGGTGATAATAAATGGGTAACTATAGGGGATATGAATAAAAAGTTTATTAATGATACTACTACTAAACTTACTGATAAGGGAATTAGAGAAGCAAATATTAAAATTTCTGAAAAAGGTAGTTTATTGTTTAGTTTCAAGCTTTCAATTGGTAAGGTTGCAATTTGTGATGAAGATTTATATACTAATGAAGCTATTATTACAATAAACTATAAAAATTGTTCTAATGATATAGGATATTTATACTATGCTATGCCTATTTTTGTTACAGAAAATGCAAATACTAATATTTATGGTGCAAAGCTACTTAATAAAGAATTAATCCAAAATGCTAAAATATTTATACCACCAATACAAGAGCAAAAAAAGATAGCAGAATTTTTAAATGTAAAGTGTAATGAAATAGATAGGGTAATATCAGTATTGGAATCTCAAGTGAAAACACTTAATAAGTTAAAAAAATCTATTATTATTGAAACAATTTCAATAGGTTTAAATAAGAATGTGGAATTTAAATCATCAGATACAGATTATTCTAAAAAATGTCCTAAACATTGGATACGAACAAGAGTAAAATTTCTTTGTGATATGAGAAGTGGTAGTGCTATTACAGCAGAAGAAATTGAAGATAGTGGAAAATATCTAGTTTATGGTGGAAATGGAATTAGAGGGTATTATTCTCAGTACACAAATTGTGGAGAGAATGTACTTATAGGTAGGCAAGGTGCATTATGTGGAAATGTTCATTATGCTAAAGGAAAGTATTGGGCATCTGATCATGCTATTGTTACTTATAATTACTCAAATGTAGACAATAAGTTTTTATATTATCTATTTAATGCTATGAATTTAAACCAATATTCACAGAGTGCGGCACAACCTGGATTAGCAGTTTCTACTATTCAGAGACTAAATGTATGTGTTCCTGAAACAATTATGGAACAACGAGATATTGTGGAGTATTTAGATAAAAAAATAAGTGCTATAGATGTATTAATAGAGAATAAGTTAAATTCAATTAAAACAATAGTTGAATATGAAAAATCATTAATATTTGAATATGTAACTGGTAAAAAAAGAGTATAGGGGGAAGGGGAACAATGCCTGTAAGAGCAGATCAATTAAAAGAGAAAGAGGATTTTCAGAAACTAATATTAGAGAGGTTAAAAGAGGATAATGGTTATATAATTCGTACATCAGATAAGTATGTTGCAGGATTAGCTATGGATGTAGAGATATTGTTACAGTTTCTAAATAATACACAACCTGAAACAATGGAAAAACTTCGTAAAATGTATAAGGAACGTACGGAGCAAACTGTTATTAATTATATTAATCAAGAAATTAATAAGAGTAGCCGTAGTCTTATTGATGTACTAAAGCATGGCGTAGAATTTGATAATGGTTCTACGTTGAAGCTTATGTTTCCTAAATTAGCAACAAGTTTCAATAAGAAAGGTAATGAGAGATATAATTCTAATATATTATCTGTAATGGAAGAAGTCTATCACAAAGAAGGGGAACGTGTTGATTTAATTATATTCCTAAATGGTCTAGCTATTTTTACAATTGAGCTAAAATGCAATACATCAGGTCAAAATTATGAGGATGCTATTAAACAATTTAAAAATGAGCGTGATGAGAAAACGCGTCTATTTAGATTTAAAGCTGGCTGTTTAGCTAGTTTTGCAATGGACTTAAATGAAGTATATTTATGTACTGAGTTAAAGGGGCATTCATCATTTTTTATGCCATTTAATAAAGGTGGAGATGATTTTGGTGCTGGAAATCCACACAATGAAGATGGAATAAATGTTTCATATATGTGGGAAGACATTTTAACAAAAGATAAAATCATATTTTTAATAGAGCGTTTTATTTATATAAATAAAGAGACTAAAAGAAATCCAGATACAGGAAAGAAAATCATAACTGAAAAGGTTATATTCCCTAGATATCATCAACTACGCGCTATAGAAAAATTGATGGGGGATATTAAAGTAAATCATTCAAGTTGCAATTATTTAATTGAGCATTCAGCCGGTTCAGGTAAAACCAATACTATTGCGTGGCTTTCTCATATATTATCATCGTTACATGATGATTATGATAATAATATATTTGATACAGTATTAATAATAACGGATAGAATTATTGTAGATAGACAACTTCAGGAAGCTGTAGATGGAATAGAACATAAGAGTGGTCAAGTAAAGGTTATGGATGATAAATGTAGTTCTTCAGATTTAGCTGATGCGTTATCAGGAAATACAAAAATTATAGTAACAACTATTCATAAGTTCTACTATATACTTGACCAAAATTTACTTGGTGGATTAAATAACAAAACTTTTGCTGTATTAATAGATGAGGCTCATTCTTCAACAAAAGGAACATTAATGCAGGCTGTTACTACTGTTCTTGCAGGAAATGATGGTGATGATGAAAAAGATGAAGAGGATAAAATTGTTGAAGAAATACAAAAAAGTGGAAAACAAAAAAATGTTTCTATGATTGCTTTTACAGCTACACCTAAACCAGATACACTTCAGCTTTTTGGTACATTAAACGATAAGGGGCAAAAAGATTCCTTTGACTTGTATCCAATGAAGCAAGCAATAGAAGAAGGATATATATTAAATGTTTTAGATAACTATACAACGTGGAAAACATATTTTGAGCTAAATAAAACAATAGAAGATGATCCAGAATTACAATCAATAACAGCTAAGAGAAAAATTGCTAGATTTATAGACTTACATGATACTAATATTGCACAAAAAATAGAAATTATAATAGAGCATTTCCGTCATAATGTAGCTCACTTACTAGATGGAAAAGCTAAAGCTATGGTTGTAACTTCATCTAGAGAAGCAGCAGTTAAATATCATCAAGAGTTAGAAAAGTATATTCAACGAAATGGATATAGTGATATACACGCGCTAGTTGCTTTTTCAGGAAAAGTACCATTAGATGGGGTGGAATATACAGAACCAAATATAAATGGGATAAGTGAAGAAGATTTAAGAGATGAGTTTGATAGAAGTTATTATCAAGTTCTATTAGTTGCTAATAAGTATCAAACAGGTTTTGATCAACCAAAGTTGGTTGCAATGTATGTAGATAAAAAATTAAAAGGGGTTACTGCAGTACAGACTCTTTCTAGATTAAATAGAATTTATCCCCCATATGATAAACGCACATTCGTTCTTGATTTTAAAAATGAATATGATGACATAAAAAAAGCTTTTGAGCCCTACTATAAAGATACTGTATTATTTGAAACAATAACACCTTCAGATATAAGAGATTTACTTAGAGAAATAGAATCCAACAATATATTAGACTTTACGGATATTGAAGCGTTTAATCATTTTTTATATCAGCAGAAGAGAACATCTAAAGATAAAGCAAAAATGTGGTCATTATTAGACAAAGCTCTTCAAAGGATTAACCCTTTAGAAGAAATTGAGAAAGCTGAAATACGTATTACAATTAGAAGGTTCTTGAAAAGTTATTGTTTTCTTATTCAAGCTACATGCTATGAAAATGTGGACATGCATAAGTTTTACAATTACTTATCTTATCTTGTAAAAGAGATTGAAGTTGGAAGTGGTGGAAATGATTTTGATATTGCTGACAAAGTAACAGTTAGTGGATTTAGACAGGAGCAAATTTCTGAAAATTCTAATAGTTATATTGATGCAAGACCAGAAGTGAAAATTAAAAAGCCAAAGCCAGCAAATCTTGAAGAGCAGCAAAAAAAGAAGTTATCAGAAATAATAGATGAAATAAATGCAATTTATAATAAAGAATATCAATCTGATGTAGCGTCAAAATCAGCTATGCAAATAAGGGATTTATTATTACATGATAAACGTCTTAAGACGAGTGCTAAGAAAAATTCGTTAGATGATTTTAAATTTACTTATGAGGATAGTGTTCAAGATGCATTAGTTCAAGGATATGATCAAAATATGGACTTCTATACATTATTGTTAGGGAATTCAGAACTAAGAGAAAAAATTACAAATGTTTTTATGGAAGAAATATATAAAGCTTTAAGAGATATGGAATAACAAAAGGGGGGGAAAGTGCTCCATTACATAACATAGCAATGGAGCACTAAATAGGATATTATGAATCAGAAATTTTCTAATAGTTTTGTCCCATATATACCTAAAGAACAATTTGATGATGTAGCCAGTGATTTTTTAAATAAATATTGTCCAGAAGCTTTAAAAACACCAATGGCTATTCCTATATGGGACATTGCAAAAAATAGAATACAGTTAGAAATATATGATACTGAGCTTTTATCGGATAAAAATACAATTCTTGGTGCAATTACATTATGTGATGGGATTATTGATGTTTTTGATCCTGAGATAAATGCATATAAAGGTATAGAAGTTCAAAAAGGGATGGTCTTTATAGATAGTAGTATGTTGAACGATGGAAGGAGAAACAATACATTAGCGCATGAATGTGTACATTGGTTTAAACATAGACCGTATTTTATCAGAAACAGACAGGGAGTAGGTATGCAAGCCATTGCCTTCAGGTGTCCAGTAGAAGAAACAAATAAAACTATGGATGAAGAATGGGCAGATGCTGAAATAATGGAATGGCAAGCTAGAAATATTGCCCCAAGAATTTTAATGCCAAAGAATACAACATTAGTTAAAGTGAAAGAATTTTTAGCTAAGCATAATTATTCAAATGATAAATATGCTGCAGTAAAAGAAACAATAGAAGAGTTATCAGAATTCTTTGAAGTATCAAAGCAATCCGCAGTTATAAGAATGGTTGATTTTGGATATGAAGTAGCAAGAGAATTCTATAATTATAATAATGAGATAGATTTTTCACCTTATAAACAACGTAATTTTAAGATAAATCAGAGAGGATTATCTAAAAAAACTGTTCAAAAGATTAGTTCAAAAGAAGCTTATGAGGAATACAGAAGAAATAAAGTATTTAGAGAAATAATACATTCAGGTGCATTTAAGTATATTAATGGATTTTTTGTAATTAATGATAAAAAGTATATAGCAAGTGATGAAGAGGGAAAACAAATACTAACTGAATATGCTGAGACACATATGTCAGAATGTGTATTAAGCTTTAGTTTTAAATTGGATGGATATGTTCCACAGGATAGTGGTAATTCTACGGATATGTTTTATATGTATAAAGCAGAATCCTATTCAAGTAGGAAAACATATTCAACCAACACACAAAATTCTGATGTTTTTGACCGCTGGTATTCAGGTGAGGAAATGAGACGCCAGCTAGAAGAAAGAAGAAACTTACCACGTAGCTTTAATGAGATGTTTAAGTATTTATTTGATAACAGAAAATGGACTACACAAAAATTTAAGGATATGACTTTACTAAGTGATAATGAGTTATCAAGAATAAGAAAAAATCCACCTCAAACTTCAAAAAGAACAATGGTGGCAGTTTGTATAGGTATGAAATTACCTCTTGATACTTCTTTAGAGTTTATGAGAGCAGCAGGAATAGTACTTGTTGATACAAATGATGAGGATGCAATTTATAAATATATTCTCTCATGCAATTTTGGTGATATAGATAGTGCAAATGATTTTTTAATTGAAAATGATTTTAAGCCATTAGGTCAACAGGAAAAAGTTTCGGCCTAAGAAAAAAATTAAAATTAATTTATCACAGTGTGATAGAAAATTATTGTATTTAAGTTGGATGTTTTTATTTAATAAACTTATTTTAACCCTAAAAGACCTATTTAGCGTAAATTTATACGTTAGATAGGTCTTTTTTTATTATCATAGCGTGATAAGATGTATTTTTATTTTAGCAGTATTATTAAGCCATGAGTTGAGCAACTCGTGGTTTTTTTATTTTTATGTTTCGCTAAAAAGTTTTTTTTAATAGGAAATGGGTCTTCCAGTTTAACTTTTATTATTTAGGTACAGAGCAAAAACGAAAGGGGGTGTGAGTGATGAATGGAGCACAGGATTGGATAACTCCAACAGAAAGAAGAATGGAAGTTATAAAAGTTCTTTGTAAAAGAAGAAGTGAAACAATGGAAAACTTAGTTGAAGAGTTTGGAGTTACTAGCCGCACTATCAGAAATGATATTGACTATTTATCACTCTCATACCCAATAGAAACTGTTCGTGGTAGATATGGTGGAGGAGTTAAGATTATTGGTGATTTTGATTTGTATAGGAAATATCTTAATGAACAACAAAAGACTTTACTTGAAAAGCTGAAGGAGAGTCTTTCAGGTCAGGAACTTTCTATCATGAATATCATTTTAAGCGATTTTGCTTTGAATATATAATTACGGGACAAACCCGAATGGAAAGGATGATGGTAATGAATCAGATTTATGTTCAATTAGCTGATGGTTATGAAAAGGTTGCAAAAGCCTATCGTGAATTAGCTAAACAAGGTAAAGAGAAAATGGCAAAGTTAGAACAAGCAGGGGTTAAAGTTGAAACTGTTGTAACAGAAGTTAACGTAACAATTGAAATGGTAAGAGCAGTCCTTGCACAGAAATCACAAGAAGGAAAAACACGTGATGTTAAAGCCTTACTTATGAAATATGATGCAGGAAAGCTTTCAGGGGTTAATCCAAAAGATTATGCTGCATTACTTGCAGAAGCAGAGGTGCTTTAATGGGTGGACATGCAAGGTTTTCCCCTTCATCTGCCTATCACAGGATAAATTGTCCACCTTCACTGGTATTGGAGGAGCAATTTGAAGATGAAGAAAGCCAATATGCTGCAGAAGGTTCAGCTGGACACTCTCTTGCAGAACACTTAATAAAAAGACATCTTAAGCAAAGAAGTAAAAGACCAGTTTCAGATTATTTTTCAGAGGAGCTTTTAGAAGCTGTTGATAAATATGTCTTATATGTGATTAATGAAATAGAGGAATCTAAAAGAAGTTGTGAAAATCCAATATTTTTAGTGGAACAAAGAGTTGATGCTTCAGAGTATGTAGATGAATGTTTTGGTACGGCAGATATGACAATCATAACAAATTCTACAGTACAAGTTATAGATCTTAAGCTAGGTAGAGGAGTTCAAGTTTACAGTGAAGAGAATGCACAACTTATGATTTATGGTCTTGGGATATTATCAATGGCAGAGCTTCTTTATGATATTGAAACTGTAAAGCTTACAATTGTTCAGCCAAGAATTAATAATTTTAGTACTTGGGAAATTAGTCCTACTGAATTAAAAAAGTGGGGAGAAGAAGTGCTTAAACCAAGAGGTGCTATGGCATTGATGGGAGCAGGAGAATTTAAATCAGGAACATGGTGCCGTTTCTGCAAGGCAAGGAATCAATGTCGTATAAGGGCAGAAGAATTTTTAAATATTGCAAAGATGGAATTTAGGAAACCAGCGCTATTATCAGATGCTGAAATTTCAGAGGTACTTAGGGTTGCAGATGAATTATCAAAATGGGCATCTGATGTATATGCCTTTGCTCAGGAACAAGCAATTGTTAAAGGTAAGCAGTGGAGTGGATTTAAATTAGTTGAAGGTAGAAGCAACCGTAAGTATACAAATGAAGAAGAAGTAGCTCAAGCTGTAATAGATGCAGGATATAAAGATATATACAAACGTTCACTTATAAGTATTACTGAAATGGAACGTTTAATGGGAAAAAAAGAGTTTGCTGAAATCATGGATAATTTAGTGTACAAGCCAGAAGGCAAAGTTACATTAGTACCAGATGCAGACAAACGTAAAGCAATAAATAAATCTACCGCAATAGCGGAATTTCAGGAGGAATAAATATGAACCAAAATACAAATTTAACAAAGGTGATAGTACCATGCAGATTTTCTTTTCTTCACTGCTGGGAGCCAGACTCAGTAAATAGAGGAGATCCTAAGTATAGTGTGTCTGCCATTATTGACAAGTCAGATACTAAAACAATCGCTGCAATAAAAGCAGCTATAGAGCAAGCTAAAAAAGAGGCTGTATCAAAGTGGGGAGGTAAAGTTCCTAATAACCTAAAAATACCTCTAAGAGATGGAGATATTGAGCGTAGTGATGACAGTGCCTACAAAGGTAGCTATTTCTTCAATGCTAATAGTAGACAAGCACCTCAAGTGGTTGATTCAAAAGTACAGCCAATATTAGATCAAAATAAAGTTTACTCAGGTTGTTATGGAAGAATCAGTGTCACTTTTTATGGTTATAACTCAAACGGGAATCGTGGAATTGCAGCAGGATTGGGAAACATCCAAAAGCTAAAAGATGGAGAACCATTAGGTGGTAGAGTTAGTGCTTTTAATGAATTTGGAACAGTTGAAGATGAAGATTTCTTAGGTTAATTCCTATATTGGGGCGGTAAAAAACTGCCACCCTAATTTAAGAAATGGAGAGTGATGTAATGAGAACTTTAGGAATTGATATAGAAACTTTTTCGGATATAGATTTAATTTTCATCTGGAGTATATGCATACACTGATAGTCCGAACTTTGAAATTTTATTAATTGCATATGCTTTTGATGATGAAGAAACAAAAACTATAGATTTAGCTTGTGGTGAGAAAATACCACAAGAAGTTTTAAAGGCATTAAAAGATGAAAGTATTAGTAAAACAGCTTTTAATGCAGCACTTGAAAGAAGATGTATTTCTAAATATTTAGGAATTTATTTATCACCAACCTCATGGGTATGTACAGCAGTTTAAGCATCTATTCTTGCGCTACCTTTGTCACTTGAAGGTGTAGGTGAGGTTTTGAATATAGAACGTAAAAAATTAAAGGAAGGTTCAGATTTAATTAGATACTTTTCACTACCATGTAAGCCAACAAAAAGCAATGGTGGTAGAACCAGAAATCTTTCAAAACATGCACCAGAGAAGTGAGAACTATTTAGAACATATTGCATTCGAGATGTGGATGCAGAGTGAGAAATAAGATGGAAGCTACGAAACTATCCTATCTTAGAAAGTGAGCAAGAGATATACAGGTTAGACCAAGAAATTAATGATAAAGGAATACTTGTTGATTTAGATTTAGTAAGTAATGCGGTAGAATGTGATATTCAATATAAAGAAGCGTGTACAAAAAGGGCTTATGAATTAACAGGGTTAAACAATCCAAATTCTGTGTCCCAGGTTAAAGAGTAGCTTACAGAACGTGGAGTAGAAGTTGAAAGTTTAGATAAAAAAGCAGTTAAAAATTTAATTTATGATAGTGATGGTGAAGTGCTAGAAGTATTAAAACTTAGACTTCTTATGGCAAAAACATCAGTTAAAAAGTATCAAGCAATTGAGAGGTCAGTTTGCTTAGATGGTAGAGTTCATGGGTTATTATAGTTTTATGGTGCAAATAGAACAGGTAGGTGGGCTGGAAGACTCGTTCAAGTTCAGAATCTACCACAGAATCATATTGCTGACTTAGAGCTAGCAAGGAATCTTGTAAAGCAAGGAAGGTATGAAGATATAGATATGTTATATGATTCAATGCCAGAAGTATTATCTGAAATTATTAGAACTGCATTTATACCTAAAGATGGTTATCGATTTATTGTAGCTGATTTTTCAGCTATTGAAGCTAGGGTTCTTGCTTGGATTTCTGGTGAAACATGGAGACTTGAGGTATTTGCAAGTCATGGAAAGATATATGAAGCTTCAGCAGCTGCAATGTTTAATGTAGCAATAGATGAAATAACTAAAGGAAGTCCTTTAAGGCATAGGCGAAACAAATACAAAAAAACGTGATGAGTTTAATAGAATGATTGCAGATTGTAGAGCAAGGAAGATTGATAGAATTATTACAAAATCAATTAGTAGATTTGCTAGAAATACATTAGACTGTTTGACTTATATAAGAGAATTAAAGGAGCTTGGTATAGGAGTAATATTTGAGAAGGAAAACATTGATACTTTAGATGCAAAAGGAGAGGTGCTGCTTACAATACTATCTTCTCTATCACAAGATGAAAGTAGGTCAATCTCAGAAAACTCAACTTGGGGGATAAGAAAGAGATATGAAAATGGTCAGTATGGAATGAGTACAAAGAGGTTCTTGGGATATGATGCAGATGAAAATGGAAAGTTAGTAATTAACCAAGAACAAGCTAAAATAGTTGAAAGATTATATGATGAATACCTTTCAGGAAAAATGGAAATGAGTATAAAAAAGTATGGCAGTGCCAAGAAAGATATAGAGTAAAGGGAGTTTTGGGGTTTACAAGCAGACATATTGAAGAAGCAGTTTTAAAAGAGGCTTTTATACTTGCATGGAATACATTATTAGAAAATAGGAATGAAATAAAAAAACGTTGGGAATGATATGCTGAATTTGGGAATCCATTAGAGCAGTATAGAGCGTTACAATTTGCAGATATGACAGAAGATGCAAGTAAAATAACAAGTTACGAAACAGACTTCTTACTAAAAACATTAGATTATATTAAGGTATATGAAAGTGGAAAATTAGTAATAAAGTTTATGGAGGGAACTGAATTCGAATTAGGTAGAGAATAAACTACAAGAAGCCAATTAGGATAATTAAAATATCTTGGTTGGCTTTTTTTATTTTATACAAATGTTTAAACAATTGTATTTACAATAGGATTAAGGCGTGTTATTTTTAGGGAGAGGTGAAAAAATGGAAATTAATGTTAATAGATTAGTATCTATAGAAAATGCGTTGAATAATGTTGATGGAGTTTTTGAAATTGTTGATGATATAGGTAAAGTTATTATTTTAAAGGATAATAAACCAGCCTACATTATATCTAAATATGAAGAAAGTGCTGAAATTAATGCTAATAAAGTAACTGCAAGTGGTAATTATACATTACAAGAAGCTATGAAGATTGTTCTATTAGAGGTAGAGAATAACACACTTCATGCTTCAGAATTAGCAGATATTATATATGAAAGAAAATTATATGTTCAGAAAAATGGTGAAAAAGCTAAGTACAATCAGTTAAGGGCACGTTGTGGTCATTACCCTGATATGTTTGAAGCTTTACCAGGTAATTTTATAAAACTTAAATAAGGGGAAGGGGAATAAAATATGTCTTTTCAAACACCAATTACAATTAGTGAAGTTATAAATGATATTCATTCAAAAAAGTATTTGCTTCCATCCATACAAAGGGAATTTGTATGGAGTCCAGAGCAAATAACTATGCTTTTTGATAGTCTTATGAGAGATTATCCTATTAATTCATTTTTATTTTTGAAGGTTCCTAAAGAAAAAGCTTCAGAGTTTAAATTCTACGAATTTCTTCGTGAGTATCATCAAAAAGATAATAGACATAATCCAAAGGCAAATATTAATGGTAGTGACGATGTAATGGCTGTACTTGATGGACAGCAACGTTTAACATCTTTGTACATAGCTTTAAAAGGAAGCTATGCTAATAAAATTGCATATAAAAAGTGGGATAATCCATTAGCTTATCCAAAGAAAAAATTATATATAAACTTACTTGATACTCCAGAAGATATTTCATATGAGTATGAATTTAAATTTCTTACTGAAGTAGAATCAAAGGAAGTTGATGATAATCATTATTGGTTTGAAGTTGGAAAAATTATGGATTTGAAAGAACAGTACGATGTAATGAATTTCATGATTGAAGCAGGACTATCATCAAATCCAAACAAGGAAAAAGCTAAATTTGCAAATAAAGCACTATATAAGTTACACTCTGTAATTCATGTAAATAAAATAATAAGCTATTACCTTGAGCAAAGTTCAGAGCTTGATAAAGTTCTTAATATTTTTATACGTGTAAATAGTGGTGGAACAACATTAAGTTATTCAGATTTACTTTTATCTTTTGCTACTGCTCAATGGGAAACTAGGGATGCAAGAGAAGAAATTAATGAATTCGTGGATGAAATAAATCAAATTGGTAGAGGATTTAATATTAGTAAAGATATAGTGCTAAAAGCTTGTTTAGTACTTTGTGATTTACCTGACATTTCATTTAAGGTTGATAATTTTAACCGTACAAATATGCTTAAGATTGAAAAAGAGTGGGATGGTATTACAAAGGCAATCAGAGATGCTTTAAAATTAGTAAGTAGTTTTGGATTCAGTAGGGACAATATTACATCCAATAACTTAATAATTCCAGTTGCATATTACCTTAAAACTATAGGGCTACCAAATAACTTTGAAACATCAATGTCAAGAATTGATGATAGGAGAAATATTAAATTATGGTTTGTTTCAGCATTATTGAAGAAGGTATTTAGTTTTGCACCAGATGGAGTACTAAAGCCAGTAAGAGAAATAATTAAAAATCAATCATTAAATGGATTCCCGATAGATTCAATATTTGCACATTTTAAAGGAACTAATCGTTCATTACGATTCACAGATGATGATATTAATAATTTACTTTATTCAAAATATGGACATAGTGATACGTTAGTAATCCTTTCTATTCTGTATCCATGGGCTTATTTAAGACATAATTTCCATGTTGATCATATGTTTCCTAAGAGTGAGTTTACGCCTAAAAAATTGACAGCTAAAGGAGTACCTGAAGATAAAATTAATTATTTCATAGAAAATTATAATTTTATTGGAAACCTACAGTTGCTTGAGGAAATACCTAATATTGAGAAAAAGGCAATGGAGTTTGAAAAGTGGTTAAGCGAAAAAGTTCCATCAGGTGAACTAGCAGACTATAAGAAAAAACATTATGTTCCATCAGTAAATTTAGCATTTAATAATTTTGATGTATTCCTAGAAGAACGTGAAAAGATGTTAATTGAAAGATTGAATAGCGAACTTAGGAAGTAGAAAAATTTTGTAGACTAGATTATAAGAGAAGTAGGAGGAGAGTCTTTATGCCTAGACCAGGAGCAACGATATATGATTTACTACTTTCATGTCCGGGAGATGTAGTTGATTTAAAGGATATAGTAAAGGAGTCTGTTGATGATTTTAACGGGTTATTTGGTAGTACAAATAATATAAAGATTGAATTAAAACATTGGAGTTCAAATGCATATCCACAATCAGGTGGGAGTGCTCAGGAATTATTAAATCAACAATTTATACATGATTGTGATGCATGTGTAGCTTTACTTGCTAATAGATTTGGGAGTCCAACTGAAAAATATGATTCTGGTACTGAAGAAGAAATAGAAGATATGATCAATAATGGAAAACAAGTATTTATGTACTTTATTGAAAGGCTAGTTGATCCTAGTACAATCGATACAAATCAACTAGATAAAGTGAGACTTTTTAAAGAAAAATACACAAACAAAGGGATATATTGGCAAGTTAAAAATAATGAAGAGTTTAGAAAGTTATTTCTCAACCATTTAACACTCTATTTTTTACAGTTAATAAGTGCGCAACAGGAGGTGAAAGTAAATACTAGAACCCCACAATTGAATTTATTAATGAATGATAAAAGTAAGAACGCAGTAGCTAAACACTCTAATTTTCAAAGTGCTAAATTGTTTTTAAATAAAGAACAGGAAATTTTGGAGTTAATAAATCAAATAAAAGATATTAGAATTGAAAAAATAGATGCTGTAGTTGAAAATAAAGATAACCCTATAAATGATACAACTGCATTAAATAGTACAATTACAGAACAATTATCTATATCTCTATCATCATTAAAAGGTATGCAGAATTTCATGAAATCAACATTTGTTAAAGTGGTGATAGATGAAGAAGTAAGAGATACTGTTGAAAAGTACTGTATAGAAAGAAATATTATTATAAATGAAGAGTTTTGGGATCTAGGTAATTTGGAAAAAGAAACAAGAATTATTTATGGAAGTGAAGAAAAGTATAGAGGTGGAGAAGAAGCAGAAAAAAAGTATAATTTAATTACAAGTTTATGGGCTAAAATATATGAGTATAATGAATATCACAATTTTTTTAAATCAATTGATCAATTATGGTGTCTAGATTTTATAGTAAGTAACACAGGATCTATATTTGATGAAGATATTGATGTAAAAATTATAATTCCTAGAGGAGCTATAGTAAGTATTGATGATTTACCAATGCCCGGATTATCATGTATTGAAGAAATAAATGATCATAACTTATGTGAATTACTATTTTGTAGTAGAAAATCAGATGATATAGATAGATACACTGATTATCCGATCAATAACTACATACCATATGATACATCAATGAAGACACCATTTAATAGACCTTCAGCATCAGAAAAATATGAAGTACAAAAGAAAAAATATCTAAGAGAGTTGGAATCTTTATTTTGCTACGAAGTTTTTAATAAAGCCGATCATGATATAATAAAGTTTAACATTAGGTATTTAAAGCAAAATACAAACATGTATTTACCGACACATTTGTTTTTTAAGAAGTTTCCAGAGTATATAGAATATGAAATTAAATCAAAACATGTACCAGATGTTGTTGAAGGAAGATATGAAATTACAGAATAAGAAACTTGACTTTTAGGATAAAATGTAGCATTACTACTTATTAATAAAATGATAAGGAGTAGTGCATTGTGAAGCTAGAAGAAGAGCTTAAAAAAGAAATTAGAAATCTGCGTATGACAGACTTAAGCTATAGACAGGTGGCTGCAGAAACAGGTTTAAGTAGAGACTGCGTTAGAAACTATTGTAAATCTGTTGGATTGGATGGGTTAGGGAGTGAACTGTCATCTGCACTTAGATGCAAATTTTGCAATAAAGCAATAGAAAGAAAAGCTACTGGAAGAATACCCATATATTGCTCAGTAGATTGTAAAAAGAAATGGTATCAAGTAAATCCTATTATGCATGAACATGTTTGTGATTACTGTGGGAAGGAATTTACAAGCCTTGCAAAGATTGCTAAGTTTTGTAGCCATAAATGCTTTGAGAGAAATAGGTTCTATCGAAAAGAAGATATACAGAGATGGTCATAAAGTTTCTCGAGAAAGAAGAGGCTATTCCAAATGCACCAGTTTGGATAAAAACGTTAGTTAATGGCATTTCGGATAGAGAGGAACATTAGAATTTTTATATAAAGATAAAACTCATTTGTTAAATAGCATAAGAAATATGTGGTAACGCATTGCGAGACTGTAGTTAAACTTATTAGAGAATAACAAGGTTATAGCTATTTGTATGATGTTATAAAGGTGGATTTGCCATCGATTTGCCACCATAATTATTTTTCAGTGGTAAATTTATTCTACAATGCTTTTAAAAATATTTCCAGACTCCAAATTAATTTAGAGTAAAATCTATACAATAGATTTGTAATAGTGAATAATTACTTGTGATATAGATGAAAAAATTTAACTTACACTATAAATATTCAATTAAGGTACTATACTAAAACATTGATAGTATAGTACCTTTTTGTAAGCACATAAAAAGTAGACAAATACATAAATTATAGTCTATTTGTAGTTAATATGAGATTGGTATTTTAAATAGGATAATATTCCAAGGTATTTTTTCTTAAGTGAAGAAGTACCTATTTTACTATTTACATTTTATATCTTCTAAATTACTTATATATCTATCATTTTCTTAATACTATTTTATCCCCATTTTTATAGAAACTAAAATTTCATTTGGTAAATAATTATATTTCCATTGGATATTGTAATAACAATCTCACTCTTCTTTAGAATTATTGTACCTAATGAACTTAGTATGTATAAAATCATAAATGTGTAAGATACAAGGAGTTTATCAAATATCATCTTCATTATAATTTCATTATTTTATATAATATAAATAGTATTAAGATTTTTATAAGAGTTAAAGCAAGCATGTATTATTACTTAAATATTTGTATAATCAACATCTAGCAATTTACCTTTTTGGTGAAAATGATTAACAAGTTTTTTAGGATAATTCATTATTAATTCATCTGGAAAATTAATTTCTTTTAAGATATTCTCAGAATACTCATAGTTACCTATATCAAAACAAATGTGAGCATCTGAAGTTAGTATGATTTTAGTACCATATTTTTTACAAAGTGTAGCAATATACTTACAATTATCCAAGCTACCACTTCTTGACACGCCTTTGATAGAACAATTATTTATTTCTATTAATATATTCTTTTCAATGGCTAATTTAATGATTAATTCATAGTCGATTGGGTAGTTTGGGTTTCCAAGGTGACCTAATATTTCAATATTATCATGCTTATCTATTACATTTATTAAGGCTTTAGTATTATTCTCCAATGTATTTGGTGAAAAAACGGCTTCATGAAATGACAAGATAATATAATCTAATCGAGGAATGACAAAGGGTTCTAGGTCTATGTTTCCTTCAATATCTAGTATATTTGCTTCACATCCTCTTAGGATTATAATGTCATTTATGATTCTTGGAATATTTTGAATGTTGTGAAAGTACCATTTGTGGGGAGAACCAGGCATCTTAGGACCATGTTCAGATGTACCTAGTATCTTAATTCCATTCTCTTTACAATAATTAATATTTTCTAACAAAGTGCTATAGCCATGACCACTGACTATAGAGTGGGTGTGTAAATCTGATAAAAAATTCATATAAATTCCTCCTCTATAAAAGATGAGGGTAACGTAATTTATATTATAAAACGAACCAGAAATAAAATCAATAGTTACACAATTAGACAAAAATATTAAAATATTGTAGAATTAAGCTTAATAATAAATATTTAACAGTATTACTGCTTATGGGGGAGGTCAACTATGATACAAAAGAAGTTATCAAGGAAAGAAAAAGTTTTAATTTGATTGAAAAGGCTAACAGAGGAACACTTGAACCTTAATAATGGCATTAGATTTGGATTTGATGCAGAATATATTGCTACTGAAGTAGGTATAAATAGAAGTAATGCTAGTAAGGAATTAAATCAATTAATAAAGGAAAGTATTATTATAAAAATAAAGGGAAAACCTGTTCAGTACTTATATAAAGAAAGTATTGAGAGTATTTTAGGAAAGAAACTACATAAAGGGATATTTGATAATATTAACTCTATAAACGAATATAGTGAGAATGATTCTATCAAAGAAGAGTATATTTTAGATAGCATAAAAAAAGAGAACAATATTTTTAATTTAATAGGGTATGATGGAAGTTTAAAGTCCCAGATAGAGCAAGCTAAAGCAGCAGTAATATATCCACCTAAGGGTTTGAGTACATTAATAATAGGACCTACAGGAGTTGGTAAATCTATATTTGCAGAATATATGTATAAGTATAGCTTAACTATAAAAGAAAATAGTGATAATGCACCATTTATCATATTTAACTGTGCTGATTATTCTGATAATCAGCAATTATTATTAGCGCAACTTTTTGGATATGTAAAAGGGGCATTTACTGGGGCTGATAAAGATAAGTATGGTATTGTACATGAGGCTAATAATGGGATATTGTTTTTAGATGAAGTTCATAGGTTATCTGCAGAGGGACAAGAAATGCTATTTCTGCTTATGGATAAAGGTATATATAGAAGGTTAGGAGAGACTAATAAGGTACATGAGTGTAGGGTTATGATAATTGCGGCTACTACAGAAGATCCACAAACAGCAATGTTGGAAACGTTTTTAAGAAGAATACCTGTAACTATAAAGATTCCGTCTTTAGAGGAAAGAGGTTTTCAGGAGAGAATGAGGCTTATATGTTATTTTTTAAAAGAAGAAAGTATTAGGATTGGTGTTAAGTTAAAGGTTTCAAAAGAAGTTATTAAGGCATTTATTTTATATAAGTGTAAGGGAAATATAGGACAATTAAAAAGCGACATACAATTAATTTGTGCAAGAGCTTTCTTAGACTATATGACCTATAAAATGGAATGTGTATATGTAAGACTTTCTCTTCTACCAAACAATATTAGAGAGTCATTGTATGGAAATAACAGAAAAGAGGAGTTTGTACAGAATTTCAGTTTTATTGGGAAAGATGATATTATTTTTTTACCAGAAGAAAAGAATTTTGAAAGTGAAAATTTATTAATAGAAAATAAAAAATATGATTTAGATTTCTATGGAATGATAAAAGAAACTTGGGATAAACTTCAACAAGAAGGTATTAAAGAGTCACAAATTAGAAGCTTTATAGATGAAGATATACAGAAGTATTCCTATAATTTAATGAATACTTTTATATATAATAGTAGTAATCAAACAGCTTATAACAATATTGTTAATGATTCAATTGCAACTACTGTGAAGTATATTTTACAAAAGCATGATAAATGGAGTAGAAAAGAAGGATTAGATAAATTAATAAAAGCTATAGCCTTACACATTCAGAATTTAATTGAAAGAATAAAGATCGGGAACATAGTAAAACATCCTAATAAAGATGAAATTATGAAGGAAAGAGTATATGAATATGACATAGCAAAAGAAATACTATCTAACATGTCATTAATGTATGGGGTTGAGTTTCCAGAAGATGAAGCAATTTTTTTAGCAACGTTTCTTTATTTATCTTATGTGGGATTAAATGAGGAAAGTATAGCAATATTAGTTATAATGCATGGTGAATCTACAGCATCTAGCATGGTAAATGTAGCTAATACTTTACTGGATTGTAACCATGCAGTGGCAATCAATATGGGGCTAGAAGATAGAGTTCAGGATATTTTAGTCCAAGCTGTAGAAATAGCTAATGAAATTGATAAAGGAAAGGGAGTTTTAATTTTAACTGATATGGGATCTATTTTAACATTTGCTAAAGTTATTCATGATGCTACTGGAAAAGA
The DNA here is from genome assembly GCF_045899875.1 of Clostridioides sp. GD02377. Classification (NCBI taxonomy): domain Bacteria; kingdom Bacillati; phylum Bacillota; class Clostridia; order Peptostreptococcales; family Peptostreptococcaceae; genus Clostridioides; species Clostridioides sp. GD02377. Next base: position 57,216 of record NZ_JBJODA010000014.1, on the reverse strand, counting down.
AGTAAAAGCAATAGATATGGTAAGTACACCTATTGTAATAGAAGCAACTAGAAAGGCTCTAACTCCTGAAATGACATTAGATAAATTATATTTTAATATTATAGAATCTATAAAGAAACATTATGGAGATATGGAAATTACATATGCTGAAAAAGATAATGGTGGTAGATATTTTGATAGATTATTAATTGACAATATTAGCAAGACCTTGACCTTTTTAAATGGGGAAAAAGCTTATTTTATATTAAAAGAAGTAATTAATAGGATTAGTGAACATTATTCTTTAGTAATTCAAGATGAGCTTTTAGTAAAGTTTATATTTCATTGTTCATGTATGATTGAAAGAATAATAATAAAAGAGTCTTTAGTTTATAAATCATACGAAGAAAGAATTAGTAGAAGTAAAGAATTATATTTAGTTATAAAAGAAAATTTTAAGCTTGTAGAAGAGACATTCGATATAATTATTTCAGATATGGAATATGCAAATATATTAGATATATTTGAATCACAATATGATACAGATAAATTTAAAAGTTGATACAAAATTTAAAAATAGCCAAAAGGCTATCTTTTTTTTACTTTTTTTGATACAGATTTGATACAGGTCTGAAAAACATTTTGATACATATTGAAAGAATAAGTTTTTTTAATAAATTAAGCAAAAAGGGTTGGTTAAATCTTGCAGAATAGCCACTTGTTATTGATACACATACGTTGGCATGGCAATTGCTTATATAAAAAGTGACAAAAAAAGTGAGGTGAGATTGGTGATAGGTATAATAGTTATGACTCATGGGAGTTTTAGTGAAGAAATTATAAAAAGCTGTGAACTTATTGCAGGACCAGCAGAAAGAACAGCAGCAATTAAACTAAATAGGAATGATAATATTGAAGACTTAAATAGAAATTTTGTAGAAAAGTTAAATGAATTAGATGAAGGTGACGGAGTTTTAGTATTAGCTGACCTATTAGGAGGTTCGCCAAGTAATGTCGCAAGTTTAAACCTTAAAAAAGGTGGAGACTTTCATGCACTTACTGGAGTAAACCTTCCAATGCTACTTGAAGCTTTAATTAATAGAGAAGGAAAAAATCTAGAGGAGTTAGCAGATGCATGTATTGAAGCTGGAAAAACTGGTATAAACAATATTAATAAAGTTCTTAGCTCAATGTAATATAAAAAGGAGTTCGATTAAAAATGTCTTTAGTGGAATATTGCAGATGTGATGATAGATTAATACATGGTCAAGTGATATATAAATGGGTTAGGCATCTAGGTGTTAAAAAAATAGTAGTAGTAGATGATGAAACAACCAATGATGTTATTTCTAAAGGTTTAATAAAAATGGCAGCACCAAAAAATATTGATTTATCAATATTAACTGTAAGTGAATCAAGGAGGTATTTTTATAATAACCAAGCTGATGATAACGTTTTTGTATTAATTAAAAACTTAGATACTGCAAATAGAATGATAGAGGAAGGAATCGATATTAAAAAACTTATTATTGGAAGAATACCTACAGGGATAGGAAAAAAGAAAATATCTCAAAATGTATACATTAATAAAAAGGAGTTTCTTTTAATATATGAATTTATTAAAAAAAATATTAATGTATCAATTCAAATGGTACCTGATGATGATGAAGTAGAATTAAATCACAGTATTAATCGCTATAAAGGAGAGTTTGTTTAGTAATGAATAAATATAAGGCAATCATACTCTGCCATGGAACTTGGGGAGAGGTATTAGTAGAAGAAGCGAATGAAAATTTTGGATTGTCAAATCAATACGAAGTTTTATCACTAAGCTCTGAAAAAGATGTTTCTGTATTCATGAAAGAGGTTGAAGAAGCAGTAGATAAAGAAGATGTGAAAATTATAATATCAGATCTTTATGGGGGGTCTACATCAAGTGTTGCAATAGCTATTGCTATAAGAAGAGGTATAGATGCCATAAATGGACTTAGCTTACAGACAATTTTAATCGTAGATGAAGAATTAAGCAAAGACGATAAAGTACATACATTACCAGAAAGAATTGTGAAAAAGAATAACAACCTTTGTGTAGATTTGATTAAAGAATTTAAAAAAATATAAATTATGAGGTGGATATAATGTCAAAAATAACATTAGTAAGAGTAGATCACAGATTAATTCATGGACAAGTTATAACAAAATGGGTGAAAATCGCTCAAGCTCAAAAAATAATAATAGTTGATGACTTCTTAGGTCAAGATGAATTTATGGCGGATATATATAGAATGGCAGCACCATCAGGAGTAGAAGTATCTATTTTAACAGCAGAAGATGCAGGACAAGCATTCAAAAACAATACTTTAGGAGATAAAAATATATTTATTCTATTTAAGAACGTTGATATGGCAAGTAAAGCGTATAAGGCCGGACTTAAATATGAAAAGATTCAATTAGGAGGTATTCCAAATGAAGCAGGAAAGAAGATGGTATTTACAGCTGTTTCATTAGGAAATGAAGATGTAGAACAACTAAATGAACTTAATGAAGAGGGGGTTGAAATAGTTCTACAAGTTATACCAGAGGAATCATCTATGACATATGAAAATGCATTAAAGAAATTTAAATAAAAATTATAAATAAGGAGGAATTATAAATGGAATCTGTTTTGATGTTGGCAATTGTAACAGGATTATGGTATTGGTTTGCAGCAGGTCTTGCAGGATATACTCTTTTCTCAACACTAAAGTCACCTTTATTTATAGGTTTTAGCCTTGGATTACTTTGGGGTGATGTAACAACTGGTATGATTGTTGGTGCAAGTATAGAAATGGTTTATCTAGGAATGGTTGCAGCAGGAGGAAATATTCCATCTGATAAATGTTTAGCTGCTCTTATTGCAATACCAGTAGCACTTCAAACTGGTGTTAATGCAGAAGTTGCAGTATCTATTGCAGTACCTTTAGGTGTTATAGGAGTATTAGTTAATAACTTAAGAAGAACTGGTAATGCTGTATTAGTTCATAAGGCAGATAAGTATGCTGAAGTAGGTAATACAAAAGGTATCTGGAGATGTGCAACACTTTACTCTTTAATATTTGGATTTTTTTTGAGATTTCCAATAGTTTTTGTATGTAACTTTTTTGGAGCAGATTTAGTTCAATCATTATTAGATGTTATACCACAATGGTTAATGAATGGATTAACAGTAATGGGTGGTATATTACCTGCATTAGGTTTTGCAACAACAATATTTACTATAGGTAAAAATAAATTCTTACCAATGTTTATTATAGGATTTTTTATGGTTCAATATTTTAAAATATCAATTACTGCAGCTGCAATATTTGGTGTTTGTATAGCTCTTTTAGTTACATTTATGAAAGAAGATAAAAGGGTAGGTGAAGTATAATGCAAGATATTAAAAATGAACAAGGTACAACTGAAGTTAATAAGATAAGAGTACTTACGAAAAAAGATGTAACAAAAACATATCTAAGATGGTGGTGGACAGCAGAATTATCTAACTCTTTTGAAAGAATGCAAGCATTAGCAGTTTGTGCAAGTTTCACTCCAGCTTTAGAAAAGTTGTATAAGAAAAAAGAAGATTTAGTAGATGCATTAAAGAGACACTTACAATTTTTTAATACTCAAGCTATATGGGGAGGGTTAATTCACGGTACAGTTTTAGCTATGGAAGAAGAAAAAGCTACTGAAGGAAAAATCCCAGGAGAAGTTATTTCAGGTGTTAAGAATGGTCTTATGGGACCTTTGGCTGGAATTGGAGATACTTTAGATTTTGGTACATTTCAAACAATATTCCTAGCTTTAGGTGCTTCATTTGGTGCAGAAGGAAGTGTTATAGGTGCATTTTTCCCAATAATGTTTAGTATATTACTATTTTGTGAAGGTTATTATTTATTCCATTTAGGATATTCTTTAGGTAGAGATTCAATTAAGAAAATTCTATCAGGTGGTATTGTCAATAAGATAATTGATGGTGCTTCAATTCTAGGAATGTTTATGATGGGAGCATTATCTGCAACTACAGTTAAGCTTTCAACACCATTATCATTTAATATTGGTGGTAAAGCAATTGTTGTTCAAGATACATTAAATATGATTGCTCCAGGCTTATTACCACTTGGTGTTGTATTCTTTGTATATTGGGGAATGAAATACAAGAAGTGGACAATAACTAAGCTGTTAGTAATTTTAGTTGTAGTAGCATTAGTAGGATCATTCATTGGAATATTCTAATTTACAATGATTAAAATATAGAATTTAATTTTAGGAGGAGAAAGAAATGTCAGAAAAAATGTATACAGAAAAGGAATATTTAGAAGGAATTAGGGGAGCAACAGGAGAAAGAGCAGTATGGTTCTATCTTCTTATGAAAGAAGCTGAAAAATTAGGAGTTAATCCAGATGATATATGTAAAGAAGCAATATACGGATTTGGTAAAATGAGAGGTCAAAAATATAACGTAGCAGATACTCCAGGAAAAATGGCGGAAATGTTATATAATAGTAAAGGACAAAAAGTGTTTGAAATGGAATTAGTAGAAAATACAGATGAAAATGGAGTTTTAAAATTCCATCACTGTCCATTAGATGCTGCTTGGAAAGAATATGGATTAAATAAAGAAGAAAGAAAAGAAATTTGTAGATTAGCTTGCTATGGTGATTATGGAAGAGTTGATTGTGCACGAGGTGTTAGATTAGAGTTTGCTCAAAAATGTGCTCATGATGATGAAGTTTGCGAATTAGTATTTACAAGAAAATAGTTTTTAATGTAAAAGCCTGTCCTTATGGACAGGCTTTAAAAAAACAGAAAGTAGGTTGATTTATGGATATAAGCAGAAGTGTAGATAATAGCTTAAATAGAACAGTAGAATTCCTAAAAGAATTAATAAAAATTGATACACAACAAGGTGAACCTATTTCACAATGTCCTTTTGGTATAGGACCTAAAAAATCTTTAGAAAAAACTTTAGATTACTGCGCTAGTTTGGGTTTTAGCATTAAAAATATTGATAATTATATTGGATATGCAGAAATTGGAGAAGGAGAAGAATTAATAGGAATTCCAATGCATTTAGATGTAGTTCCACCAGGAGATGGGTGGAGTGTAGATCCATTTTCGGGAACAGTAATTGACAATATTATTTATGGAAGAGGTGCCATAGATAATAAGGGCGCTGTATCTATGCTTATACATGTATTGAAAAACATAGAGGATGTGTACCCTACAATTAATAAAAGAATAAGATTAATTTTTGGTACAAATGAGGAAACAGGTATGGAGTGTATCAAATATTATCTAGATAAAGGTGAAGAAATTCCAAGTATGGGCTTTACTCCAGATGCTATGTATCCAGTGGTTAATGGAGAAAAAGGAAGAGTTCATATAAGGATAGAAAAAGAGATTAAAATTGATATAAGTAAACCTTACATAATAGTGAGGGGAGGAACTAAAGAAAATGTTGTTCCATCTTATTGTACTGCAAAAATTATTAATGGAATTATTTCAGAGTTGACTACTAAAGGAGTAGCTACGCATGCAAGTAATCCTGAAAAGGGAGAAAATGCTATATCTAAAATGGTAATAAAGATAGTTGAAGATAATATGGATTTTCAGTATAGAGAAGATATAGAATTAATTTCAAAATACCTTTGTAGTGACTATTATGGAGATGCATTGGGAATTAATCAATATGATGAGGTATTCAAAAGCACTACTTTAAATTTAGGAATATTAAAAGCAAATGAGGAAAAAATCATATGTGAACTAGATATAAGGTATGGCAAAAATATAGATTTAAACAATATAATAGATAGATTCAAAAAGTTTTTTTGTAATGGTTGGAAAATAAAGATTATTACTCATAAGGACTTACATTATGTGGATGAGAATAATTTAGTACTTAAAAAGTTATTAGAAGCATATGAAGAAATAACAGATGAAAATGGATATACAATTGCTATGGGTGGTGGTACATATGCAAGTTGGTTTAAAGATATGGTGGCGTTTGGACCTAAGTTCTTAGCGTATAAAACTGGCGGTCATGGAGCAGATGAAAGAGTATCGATAGAGCATATACGAAAGAATATGGAGATATATACCTTGGCTTTAATAAAACTATTAGAATTGTAAAAGGATAAGAGATATTATGTGCAAATATATAGATATCTTAAAAATAGAGGTTGTTTCTGCAGAAGGGTGTACTGAACCAATAGCTATAGTATATGCAATTTTCCGTGCTTTAGGACAGATAAAAGGAGAGATAAAACAAATTCAACTTTATTTAAGTACGAACATAATTAAGGATGCATTAGAGGTAAGTATGCCTGGAACTGGGAAAATAGGAATAGAAATAGCAGCAACACTTAGTAAAATTATTAAAAAATCAGAAAAAAAGTTAGAGATATTATCTAATTTTACTAAAGATAAATTAGATAAGGCTAACGAAATAGTTGATAATAAAATTATGTAAAATTGTATCTTATTATTAATTTTGTAATATAATAAAAGCAAGAAGAACTACAATCTGTTTAGCAAATGTAATTTGTTTCCAAAATATTTGTAACTAGGAACAAGTTTATTAAAAGCTGTGACACTTTGAAATCACAACTTTTGACTACAATGCTAAATTGAAATTTACCAACTATTCATTATGCTTATTACTTGATACTTTAAACTATAATCTCCATACCATCATAAGCAAAGAAAATATTATCAAGCTCCTTCTCTAATTCACTATAATAACCATAGGATTTCCCCCACATTTCATCAATATGTGTAACTATAACCTTTTTAATTCTGTAATAGTTTTTAATTTCTATAACTTCATCCAAAGTAAATATTTCATCTTTGAATGGTGCATCTTTAAGTTCTGTTCCATCATTTAATATGCCATCATCAGAAACTAAACTGATTATTAAAACATCTGCATCGAAGTACATATCATTATGAGTAAATGGTTTTGGATTACAACAAGCATATATGACTTTTTTATCATTCTCTCTGATAACATAGAACGTTATATTCCTATCTCGGTTGTTGTTAAACAAATCAATATCAAAATTATCTATCTTTATATGAGAAGTTTCATTAACAGAAATGCAGTGTAGAACATCCCCATAATATTTAAGACAATCAAGGTTCATTCGATTTATATCTTCAATCACTTCAGGCAACGCATAAAATTCAATAGGAGTATTTTTATCTGCAATAAAATCATAGCCAATTTTTTCAACGATTCTAATGCCTTTAACGTGGTCTGGGTCATGGTGAGAAATCGAAAGGTGCTTTACTTGTGATATTTTTTGCCTGTTGCAAGCCACTGCAATATCTTCAGGTGTGTCTATCAACATTTTTATATCATCAATATATAGGCTTGGGCCTAAGCGTTCATATCTTCCACCTTTTTTCCTAGCTTCTTCACATATTTTGCATTTACAAAATGAACTTGGAATAATTGACATACCACCACTACCAATAATTTTTAATTTCAAAGTTATCATACCTCCTTATTAAAATATTAGATTATATGAATAATCTACAATTAAAACTGCTTAACAAAATTTTTATTTAGTAGATTATATCATGTATAAATATGAAATAACAGAAATATATGAATAGGCTTAAGGATATATTAATACAATGTGCATAAAAAATATCATAAATATATGATAATATAAATACAGTAATACTATTTTATTAATTTTTTGGGTTTTTATATATTTAAGTATTGGGGTGATATAGTTGAACCAAGAGATATTTTTTAAAATAATGAATGAAATATTAGAAAATATTGACGAAGGGGTCCATTTTGTTAACAACGAAGGGAAAACTATAATCTACAATGATTCTGTACAAAAAATGGAAAAAATGAACAGACAAGATATTTTAACGAATTCATTTTTTGATATAGTCAGCAAAATGAAAATAAATAGAAGTACACTAGTAGAAGTTTTGGAAAAAAGGAAAATTATCAAAGACAATGTTCAAAAATATCTAGATAAAAACGGGAAAGAAATAACAGCAATCAATACTACAATACCAATTGATATTAAAGGGGAATTTGTAGGAGCACTTGAAATATCAAAAAATATGACAACTATAGAAACTTTATTAAACAGAAACTATAAAAAAAATTTAATCAACAAAGTTAATAATCAACAAAAGAAAGGTTATGACTTTGATGATATTTTAGGGGAAAGTAATCTAATTAAAGAGGCAATAACAAAATCTAAGAAAGCCTGTAAGTCTGACGCTTCAGTATTTATATATGGAGAAACTGGAACGGGTAAAGAGTTATTTAGTCAGTCCATTCATTATGGAAGTAATAGAAAAAATTATCCGTTTATAGCACAAAATTGTGCAGCTCTACCAGAGTCACTATTTGAAGGAATATTATTTGGGACTAGCAAGGGAGGATTTACAGGAGCAGTAGATAGACCAGGTTTGTTTGAACAAGCTAACAAAGGAACTTTATTATTAGATGAAATAAATTCTATGCCTATTATGTTACAAGCTAAATTACTAAGGGTTTTGCAAGAAGGTTATGTAAGAAGAATTGGTGGAACTAAGGATATACCTGTTGATGTAAGAATTATTGCAACAACAAATGAAAGTCCAAAAGTTATTTTGAAAGAGAATAAAATAAGAAAAGATTTATATTATAGACTTAACATAATTCATATAAAAATTCCTCCTCTTAGAGATAGAAAAGAAGATATATCTTTGTTATGCAAAAAATTTATTTCAAAGTATAACAAAAAATTAAATAAAAAAGTGGTAGGAATTTCAGAGGAAGCTATCCAAACCTTAAAAAATTATGACTGGCAAGGTAACATAAGAGAACTAGAAAACATAATTTATTGTACTATGAGTATGATGGAGGACGAGGTACAAATAGAAACAAGTATGATTAATATAAATGACTATTACAATCTTAAAGAGAATAAAGAGAGTAACGATTATTCTTTAAATGATTTGGAGGACAAGACACTTAATAATATTATTAGCGAGATAGAAGAAAAGTATATATGTGAATCATTAGAAAAAACATCGTACAATATAACTAAAGCAGCATCAATCTTAGGTATGAATAGGCAAAACTTACAATATAAAATAAAAAAATATAATATTAAAATCTTATAAATAAAAAATAAAAAAGAAAAATAAAGGAGCAAAATTATTATAAAAGAGCAAAATTTTTTGCTCTTTTTTTATGTTTCAAAATAGATATAATTTTTTATTTATGAAAACACATAACAAAATAATTATAGTTTCAACGTTTCAAGAAATAGTTACTTTAATTTTGAAGTTGGCATGATTTATGCTTTAACTATTTATTGAGAAGATATAAATTTTTAGGAGGGTGTATATATGAGAAAAGTAAGAGTTGGAATATGGGGATTTGGAGCTATGGGAATAGGTATGGCTAATATGATTCTAAAAAAAGAAGGTGTGGAAATAGTATCTGTTTGTAGTAGAAGTACTTCAGGGAAAAGTATGTATGACATCTTAGAAATTGAAAGAGGAGAAAGACCAGAAGTTATTATCAATGGAAATTATGAAGAAGTTTTTAAAGAAAAAAGTGTAGATGTTGTTTTATTAGCAACTGATTCATTTACTAAAAAGGCTTTTGATAAAATAATGTTCTTGTTAAATAGAAAAATAAATGTTATATCAACAGCAGAGCAAATGGCATATCCACAAGCTGATGATGCAGATTTAGCTAAAAAAATGGATGAAGTTGCAAAGGAGAATGGAGTAAGTATACTTGGAACAGGAATAAATCCAGGATTTGTGTTGGATTTACTAGTATTAGCACTTTCAGGAACTTGTGAGGAAGTTACTAGTATAAAAGCTAAGAGAGTAAATGATTTATCTCCTTTTGGAAAATCTGTTATGGTAGAACAAGGTGTAGGAGTAACAAGAGAGGAATTTATAAAAGGTGTAGAAAATAATACTATAGCAGGTCATGTAGGATTTGTAGAATCAATAAATATGATAGCTGATGGATTAGGATGGAAACTAGATAAGATAGAACAAACAAAAGAACCAATAATGACTACAGTAGATAGAAAATCTAAGTATGGAGAGGCATTGGCTGGAAATGTTGCTGGTTGTAGACAATGTGGATATGGATATGTAAATGGAGATATTTTGATTGAAATGGAGCATCCACAACAGATAATACCTGAAGCAGAAGGTATTAAAACAGGAGATTATGTATCAATAAAAGGTATACCAAACATTGATTTACAAATAAATCCTGAGATACCTGGAGGAGTGGGCACTTATGCAATGATAGTAAACTCTATTCCATTAATAATAAATGCTAGACCAGGTCTTAAAACTATGTTAGATATACCAGTGCCTAGAGCAATAATGGGAGATGTAAGAAATCAGATTGAAGTTGAATTAGAGGAAGAATCAAATGCCAATTAATAAAATAATAGCTGGTTAATAAGGAGATGAAAAAATGGATGCTAAAGTTAATGATTGGGTTATTATACACAATATAGTATTGACTCCAGAAGAAAGAGCTCCACAAGTTCCAGAGGATACTAAGAAAGTATCCTTAGAAATGTGGGTTAAAGGATTTATACAAAGGGATGCTTCTATAGGTGATTTAGTAGAAGTTAAAACAATTACAGGTAGACTTGTAAAAGGTAATTTACTTAAAGTAAATCCATATTATACTCATGATTATGGTAAATGTATACCAGAATTACTCCAAATAGGAATACAGGCTAAAGAAATATTATTTGGAGGTGTATATAATGAATAATAATACAGCATCAATGAAAGATATGAGTTATAAAGCTGTTATGGGAAGAAATAATGAAATAATGAAAAATGCGATTGGATTGGATTACTCTTCTTTTGAACAAGAAGGAATAGGATTTGATTATGAAAAAATGATGGGTGAAACAGGATATACATTACAGGATATTGAAGTAATTCAGTCACAATATGCTGTTGGGAATACTCCCATAATAGAACTTAAAAATTTAACTAAATTAGCTAGAAAATGTGCTCCAGAGGGTAAAGGAGCTAGAATATTTGTAAAAGATGAAGCAATGAATGCATCTGGTAGCTTTAAAGCAAGAAGAGCAGCTACTGCTGTATATCATGCTAAAAAAATGGGATATAAAGGCGTAATAGCAGCTACTAGTGGGAACTATGGTGCAGCTGTAGCATCTCAAGCAGCTATGCAGGGTCTAAAATGTATAATAGTTCAAGAGTGTTATGATTCTAATGGTATAGGTCAACCTGAAATTATAGAAAAAGCTAGAAAATGTGAGGCATATGGAGCAGAAGTTATTCAATTAACTGTTGGACCAGAATTATTTTATACATTCTTAGTTTTATTAGAAGAAACAGGCTATTTTAATGCATCATTATATTCACCATTTGGAATTGCAGGTGTAGAGACTTTAGGGTATGAGTTGGCTATTCAATTTAGAGAAAAATATAAAAAAGACCCTGATGTAGTTGTTTGTACAAATGCAGGTGGAGGTAATCTCACTGGAACTGCAAGAGGATTGATAAAAGCTGGTTCTCTTAATACTAAAGTAGTAGGAGCAAGTGTTGACTTAAAAGGATTACACATGGCTAGTGATAATCAATTTAATAAAAAATCATTTACAACAGGGCATACAGGTTTTGGTATACCATTCTGTACGTGGCCTGATAGGTCAGATGTACCTAGGTCTGCAGCTAGGCCGCTTAGATATATGGATAGATATGTATTAGTAAAGCAAGGAGAAGTTTTTTATACAACTGAATTATTGGCACAACTAGAAGGAATAGAAAGAGGCCCTGCAGGAAATACATCTTTAGCGGCAGCATTCTCTTTAGCTCAAGAATTGGATGAAGATAAAGTTATAGTAGTACAAGAAACAGAGTATACAGGAGCAGGTAAACATATATGTCCACAACTTACCTTTGCAAGAGAAAATGGAATAGATATAAAATTTGGAAATCCAAGAGAAGAGATTGCAGGAGTAAACTTAATATTACCAGAAAGGCCAGAATTATTAAAATGTGTTGACATTGATATGAATAAAATAAGAAAATCATTTATAAAAAATTGTATATCCAACAATAACATTGAGAATGTTGATAATTTAAGTAATCAAGATATAGAGTATTTAATGGAAGAAGTAAAAAGTTCGAGAGATTTTGTTGTTGATACATTAAATAATTTATAATAATTACTAATTTTTAATTTAATGCGAAATAAATAGTCGGAAAATTCAATTAAAATTATACGGATGGGGGAATGTTCATGAAAAAAAGAGAGGATGATTTTGAAGTTAGAAGAAAACATCTTCAAGAACTAAGTGATGATGAGTTAAAAGAAAGGTTTTGGAGTTTAGCTACCCAAATAGTAGAGCCAATGATAGACCTTGGCAAAAAGAACACAACACCATCAATAGAAAGGTCTGTTTTGTTAAGAATGGGATTTTCTTCTCTTGAAGTAAAACCTATTTTAGAAGGTGTTATGGAAAGAGGTCTTATAGGTAAAGGGGCAGGGCATGTAGTTTATAAGTTGGCTAAATCTAAAAATATAACAGTTAGAGAAGCTGGTTTATTATTAGTTAATGGTGAATACTGGGATGAAGTTACATGTTTATTTAGAGAAGGGGTAGAATCATGTTAAAGGAAAATAAAAAACTAGATATAGACTATATATTAAAAGATTTGGATAAATATAAACCAAAGAGAAGAGGTTGGGTTTGGAGAGAACATCTGGAAAATCTTGAAATGGGACCTTTTGAATATAAAGACTGTACAAAACCTTTAAAGAAGAGTGTAGGGTTACCATCATCTAAATATTTCAATAATATTGACCCTCAACCAAGCCCCATTATTACTACTGAAATAGCTTCTGGTAGATTTGAAGATGATATAAGAAGAATGAGGATGGCAGCTCATCATGGTGCTGACCATTTAATGGTTATTAGAACTGCTGGGCAATCCCATTTTGACGGACTTATAGAAGGTACTCCTCAAGGTATAGGTGGAGTTCCAATAACAAGAAAACAAGTAAGAGCTCAAAGAAAAGCTCTTGATTTTATAGAAGAAGAAGTTGGCAGACCTATTAATTACCATTCATATGTAAGTGGTGTTGCTGGTCCTGAAGTAGCAGTAATGTTTGCTGAAGAAGGAGTCAATGGAGCGCACCAAGACCCACAATACAATGTTCTATATAGAAATATAAATATGATAAGGTCTTTTGTAGATGCTTGTGAAGCTAAAAAAATAATGGCTTTTGCGAATATAGCTCAAATAGATGGAGCACATAATGCTAATGCTACTGCTAGAGAAGCATGGAAGGTAATGCCTGAACTTATGGTTCAACATGCTTTAAACTCTATATTCTCTGAGAAAATAGGGATAGATAAAAGTAATATATGTTTATCAACAGTGCCACCAACAGCTCCTCCAGCACCATGCTTAAGAATAGACTTACCTTATGCTGTTGCACTTAGAGAATTATTTAGTGATTATAAGATGAGAGCCCAAATGAATACTAAATATATGGAATCATCAACTAGAGAAGCAACAGTTACTCATGTATTAAATTTATTAACATCAGTACTAACTAGAGCTGACATACAATCAACTATAACGCCTGATGAAGGTAGAAATGTACCTTGGCATATATACAACATAGAAGCATGTGATACAGCAAAACAAGCCTTAATTGGTATGGATGGCCTTATGGATATGATAGAACTTAAAGATGTTGGTGAATTAAGAGATAAAGCAAGAGAGCTTAAAGAAAGAGCTGTACTATATATGGAAGAAATATTTGAAGTTGGTGGATATTTTGAGTCTGTAGAGCAAGAATTTTTCGTTGATTCTGGAAATTATCCAGAAAGAAATGGTGATGGTATATCTAGAAAAATAAAAGGCGGAGTTGGAGAAGGTACTGTTTATGAAAGAGAAGAAGATTATCTAGCACCTGTAACTGCTCACTTTGGATACAACAATGTAGCTCAGTATGATGAAAATGCTATAGATAATCCATCAATATTAATAGACGGATGCACATTTGAAAATCCAGATAAAATCATATATATTGATGAGCTTGATGATTTTGACAATGTGGAAAACAGACTAAAAGAATCAGAAGAATACAGAAATGGAGATAAAATCAAGCCTGAAATGGAATGGTGTGCAGATGGAATTGTAATGATAACTATGATGTTACCTAATGATAAAAGAACAGCCGAGTTTGCAGCTTTGGAATTTGTAAAGAAAATGAACTTGCAAGAAGTTGAAGTTATAAGTAGAGAAGTGATGCATGAATCTGAAGGTACTAGAATAGAAGTGAAAGGAAGAGTTCCATTCGATATAGATTTAAACAATTTAGTAATACCAGAAGAGCCTAAAGTACTGACTGATGAAGAAATAAGAGCTGATATAGAAGAAAGACCTATGAAAATAGTTTCAGCTACAGTTGGAGAAGATGAACACTCAGTTGGTTTAAGGGAAATAATAGATATAAAACATGGTGGTATTGAAAAGTATGGTATAGAATGTCATTATCTAGGAACTTCTGTGCCTGTAGAAAAATTGGTAGATGCAGCAATTGAACTAAATGCAGATGCAATACTTGCATCTACAATAATAAGTCATGATGATATTCACTATAAAAACATGAAGAAATTACATGATTATTGTGTAGAAAAAGGTATAAGAGATAAAGTAATGATAGCATGTGGAGGAACACAAGTAACACCTGAAATAGCCGTTGAACAAGGAATAGATGCTGGATTTGGAAGAAACAGTAAAGGTATTCATGTAGCCACTTTCTTAGTTGAAAAAAGAAGAGAAATGAATAATGGAAAATAAAAAAATTTCTTTGAAAATAGATGTGTTGGTAGCTGAAATTGGAAGTACTACCACTGTAGTAAATGCTTTCCATAATATTGATACTGAGAATCCTGTATTTTTAGGTCAAGGTCAAGCTCCAACAACAGTGTTTGAAGGTGGAGATGTAAGAAATGGCTTGTCAGGTGCTATTAAGGATTTAGCTAATAAATTATCTGTAGAGGATATAAAATATAATGATATGTTTGCAACTTCTAGTGCAGCTGGTGGGTTAAAAATGACTGTACATGGTTTAGTATATGATATGACAGTAAAAGCAGCTAAAGAAGCTGCTCTAGGAGCTGGAGCTGTTATTCGTCAAGTAACATCAGGTAGAATTAAAAGAACTGATTTAAATAAAATAAAAGAAATAAATCCAAACATAATTTTAATAGCTGGTGGAGTTGATTATGGAGAAAGAGATACAGCTATTTATAATGCAGAAATGATAGCTTCTATGAATTTAGATATACCAGTTATATATGCTGGAAATATTGAAAATCAAGATGAAGTAAAATTAATATTCGAAGATACAAACTATAAACTATATATAACAGAAAATGTATATCCTAAAATAGATTTATTGAATATAGAGCCTACAAGAAAAATTATTCAAGGTGTATTTGAAGACCACATAACTACAGCACCAGGAATGAAGTATATTAAAAAAATGGTTAATGAAAATATTACTCCAACACCAGGCGCTGTAATGGAAGCATCTAAATTATTATATAAAAATATTGGAGATTTATTAACTTTAGATGTAGGTGGAGCAACTACTGATGTACACTCTGTTACAGATGGAAGTGACTATATCAATAAAATCTTAGTTAATCCTGAACCTGTAGCGAAGAGAAGTGTTGAGGGAGATTTAGGTGTATATGTAAATATGAAAAATATAGTAGAAGTTATAGGTAAAGAAAACCTACAAAATGAATTATCTATAGATATTGATTCAATAATAGATAATTATCCACCAATACCAAAATCAAAAGAAGAAATCCTATTTGTTGAGAGACTGACAACAGAAGCTGTTATCAAAGCTATGTTAAGACACTCTGGAAAAATAAGAAATATTTATGGAACAACTGGAAAAGTCAAAATTGCAGAAGGAAAAGATTTAACAGAAGTAAGATATATAGTTGGTACAGGGGGAGCACTTACTAGGCTCCCTAGTAGAATTAAAATATTAAACAGTATGCTTAAATACAATAAAAATAAAGAATTACTATTTCCAAAAGAGAAAACAAAGATATTGATAGATAATGACTATATTATGGCATCTATGGGTGTTTTATCTAAAAAATATGAAGAAGCATCTCTTAAGCTCCTACTAAAAAGTTTAAACTTCAAGGAGGAAAGATTATGTACCCTAGATTAGAAATAGATATAGAAAAATTAAAACATAATGTCAAAATAATTTCACAGAAGTGTCATGAAAAAAATATTAAGGTATCTTTTGTAACTAAATCATTTTGTGCACAAAAAGAGGTAGTAGAATCAGTATGTTGTGAAGGAATAGACCATATAGCAGATTCAAGGATACAGAACCTAAAAAAATTACAAAATATAAATTTGCCTAAAATGCTGATTAGAATACCCATGATAAGTGAATTAGAAGAAGTTATCAATTATTGTGATATTAGCCTTAACTCAGAACTGGAAACCATAAAGAAATTAAATGAATTGTGTAAAAGTAAAAATGTTATTCATAAGGTAGTTCTTATGTTTGACTTAGGGGATTTACGAGAAGGATACTTTTATGAAGAAGATTTTTTTAATAGTGTAAGAGAGATAGTAAGATTAAAAAATATTAAAATAATTGGTATAGCTACAAACTTAACTTGTTATGGAGCTGTTATACCATCTAGAGAAAATACAGGCAGATTAGTAAGTATAGCACGAAAGATGGAAGAAGAATTTGGTATAAATGTAGAAATAGTATCTGGAGGAAATTCAAGTTCTATGCATCTAATTATAAGTAATACTATGCCAGAGGGTATTACTAATTTAAGAATAGGAGAATCTATTATACTTGGCAGAGAAACAGCATATGGTAAAAATATACATGGAGCATATCAAGATGTATTTAAATTGGTATGCCAAATAATTGAATGTAAGGAAAAACCATCAGTTCCCATTGGAGAAATAGGGGTTGATGCTTTTAGAAAAAAACCTGTTTATGAAGATAAAGGAATCTTAAAAAGGGCAATTATAGCTATAGGTAAACAGGATATAAATATTGACTCTTTAATTCCAATAGACACTTATATAAAAATATTAGGAGCAAGTTCAGACCACATGATATTAGATGTAAGTAACACAAAACATGATTATAAAGTAGGTGATAATGTGGAATTCTTATTAACTTATGGAGGTATCATGTCATCTAGTACAAGTGAATACGTTTCAAAAAAAATTATAGTGTAGTGTTCAAATAATTAGGAGGAAATTACTTTATGAAAGAGCGAGAATGTAGAAAAGCAAGTCTGTTTGATGCAATGATACCAATTACTTGTTTGATATTATTTTTAAGCCTAGGAGTATTAGTATATGGTTCATCACCTCATGTGCCACTAATAGGAGCTGCAGCAGTAGCAGGACTTGTAGCTGTATATAGGCTTGGATTTAAATGGAAAGACTTAGAGTTAAGTATGTTTAATAGTATAAAGATGGCAATGCAAGCAATCTTAATTATAATTATAATAGGCGTACTTATAGGAACTTGGATAGTAAGTGGAGTAGTTCCATGTATGATTTATTGGGGACTAAAAATTTTATCACCAAATATTTTTTTAGTGGCATCAACATTAGTCTGTGCAATAGTGTCTCTTGCAACTGGTTCATCATGGAGTACAATGGGGACAGTTGGAGTAGCTCTTTTAGGAATTGGTCAAAGTTTAGGTATGCCAGTTGGATTGATAGTAGGCTCTATAATATCTGGAGCTTACTTTGGAGATAAATTATCACCTTTATCTGAAACTACTAATTTAGCTCCAGCAATGGCAGGAACAGATTTGTTTACACATATAAAATATATGTTATATTCAACTATACCATCATTATTAATTTGTTTAGTAATTTATGGTGTAATTGGAATGAAGTATTCAGGTCAAGCATTAGATATAAAGCAGATAGAATTAATTAGGTCTACATTAGATTCTACATTTAATACTTTATCACCAGTATTATTATTAGCTCCAGTAATAGTAATTGGATTAGTTGTATTTAAAGTGCCTGCTATACCAGGACTTATAGTAGGTGCTGTATTAGGAGTATTGTTTGCAGTAGTTTTTCAAGGGGAATCCATGAGTACAATATTGGATGCAGCACAAAATGGATATGTTTCATCAACACAAATAGAAGAGGTAGATGCTTTATTATCTAAAGGTGGGATTATGAATATGATGTCTACTGTATCTTTAACAATATGTGCTCTATCTCTTGGAGGTATTTTAGAAAAAACAGGTATGCTTGAAGTAGTAGCATCTTCTTTATTAAGACTAGCAAAGGGTGTATTTGGAACAGTATTATGTACAATGGTAACTTGTACAGTTACTAACATAATAGCAGGAGAACAATACTTATCTATAGTTATACCAGGAAGAATGTATAATAAGGAATATAAAAAAAGAGGTATACACCCTAAAATGTTATCAAGGGCTTTAGAAGATAGTGGGACTTTAACTTCTCCATTAGTGCCATGGAATACATGTGGAGCATATATAACAGCTACATTAGGTGTATCAGCATTAACATATGGTCCATATGCATTATTAAATATTATAAATCCATTGGTATCTCTAGTTTTAATTGCATGTAAGTTTAAAATAGCAAAAATAGAAGATGAACCTGAAACTTGTTTAAATTTTGATGTATGACGTTAATAAGTTTAACTTGGCAGTTTTTATATTAACTTATTCTTTTAATATTAAAATTATTTGTATAAATTTTTCATAAAAAGGAGATTTATTTTCAGACTTGCCTTAAAATTAGGCAAGTCTTTTAAACATATATTAGTTAGAAGAGTATTGTGTACTTGATATGGTAAAGAGATAATAATTAACTCGTTGTTATACAATTTATAGAGTGATATAATTTAGGATAAATAAGAGAAGTAGATACAGGGGGAAACACATGGAAATATATGATATATTAACACGTTTTTATATTCAAGATATAGAGAAAGCAATATCTTTTTATGAGAATGTTTTAAAAGAAAAATGTTCTCTACGTTTTTCTTATAAAGAAGTTGGATTGGAACTAGCACAGGTAGGAAATGTCTTACTATTATCTGGTTCTGATGATGCTCTCAAACCATTTATAGAAACAAAATCTACTTTTATGGTTGACTCTGTTGATGAATGGAGAAGTTATCTATTAAAGAATGGAGCAGTTGTGGTAAGAGATAAGAAAAAAGTTCCTACAGGATATAATATGACAGTAAAACATCCAGATGGCACAATTGTAGAGTATGTTCAACATACAAAATAAGATTAGTTAAAAATAGAATAGAAGATTATTACATAAAGGTGAACTTTGTATAGTGTTCACCTTTTTATTCTTTTGACATATAGAAAACAATGTATTGAAATAATACAACAGAAACCCAACCTATTCCAGTAGCAAATGCTACAGACTTTAGACCAAATCTTTGAATAAGCAAATAAGAAAGAATTACACGAATTGATATATGTAAGATAGTTCCAATTACAGGGATGTTTACTTTACCACTTCCTCGGTACCAGCCAACAAAGGCGCTTCCTATAAAACATAAGACATAAAAAATAGAAATAGTTTTCATATATTCTACACCATTTATCATAATGTCATTATTTGTATTGCTCATCATAAGTCCAACAGTAGTTTCTGAAAAAAAGTACATTATTAAAGATAATCCAATTCCTAGACACACCAGAATAATAAATCCTGTATAAAATCCTTGCTTTGCTCTTTTTCTGTCCTTATTTCCAGTATTTTGTGCAACAAATATAGATATGGCCTCAGCTCCACTATCTCCAAAAGAATTAGCAAACCCTTCAATTCTTGTTGTAGCAGTATATGATGTAATCATATCTGTTCCCATTATATTTACAGCACCTTGTACTAGTAGTTTTCCAATATACAGACTAGATTGGTGGAGAGCAGAGATTAGACTATAAGAGATAGTTAATTTTAATAATTTCCATTCAAATTTCATATCCTCTCTTTTAAATAAAAGAAATGAGATATTTTTTCTTATATAAACGAAACAAAGAAGTGATGCGAGTGTCTGTGATAATACGGTTGCAAAGGCTGCTCCTTGAATTCCAAAATTACATACTGCAACAAAAACTAAATCTAAAACAGTATTCATTATCATTGAAAACATTAAAATAATAAGGGCCGATTTGGTATTACCAACAGCTCTCAAAGTTGCTGATAACAGATTATAAAAATATGTTGCAATGAGTCCACAAAAAATAATATTTAAGTAAGATTTTGCTATACTTGCAACCTCATGTGGAGTATTAATTATGTTTAATAGTGGAGATAGTATAAATATTGAGCATATACTTAATACAAAAGTCAATGTAGCTCCAAAAATAGTTGCTAAAAAAGATTCTCTTCTAAATGAAGACAAGTCATTGGCACCATAAAAATGTGCAAAGATAATTGAAATACCTGTGCAACTACCACTTAATATAAATATAAAAAGATTCATAATAGTACCTGCTACACCTACAGCAGCAAAGGCAGTTTGGCTTACAAATCTACCAACTATAATAGCATCAATAGTATTGTAAAGTTGTTGAAGTATATTTCCTAAAAGCAATGGTAACATAAGTATAAACAATTCTCTTTTTATATTTCCCTCTGTTAAGTTAGTTGTATATTTCATAATAGCACCTCGTTAAATTTTAAGATATAATTAGTTTACAGTCATATCAAATAATTGTAAAATGCCGTTTTTAGCCATATAATATAAATAAATATTTATATTATGAATTGAGGTAAGGTTATGACAGAACTTGAGATACAAGCATTTTTGACTGTTATAAAGTTAGGTAGTATTTCTGCTGCTGCTGAAAGTTTGTATGTTACTCAGCCAGCATTAAGTAGAAGAATAAATGCATTAGAAACAGAACTAGGATACAAGTTAATTAGAAGAAAAAAAGGTATACGAATATCAGAGTTGACAGAAGAGGGAAAAGCATTTGTACCAATTGCAGAAAAATATAAAATTCTTTTACAAGAAGCCAAGTCTATAACTAAAATGGATAGAAGTAAAATTCTAAACATATCCTCTATAGGGAGTGTAAGTTCATATATACTTCCAGATGTATTTTCATGCTTTATGAACACATATCCAGAATATAATATAAACTTTTACAATTATCATTCTTATGAAGCATATGATTACATTTCAAAGGGAGAAGTAGATATAGCACTTATTTCTGATGATATGTTTTTTAATAATATAGAAACAATACCAATATTTAAAGAAGCTATGTTACTAGTAACAAGTTATGGTTCAAAATATAAAAGTGAGTTACATCCTTCTATCTTAGATGTTGCTGATGAGATAAGGCTTCCGTGGAATCCTGAATATAATTTATGGCACAATTTTTGGTTTCGTTCAACTCTTCAACCTAAAGTATTTCTAGACCAGATGTCACTTTTGGAGTACTTTATGAGGCAAGAAAATGTGTGGGCTATTGTGCCAGTGTCAGTAGCATACCATCTTAAAGAAATATCAAATATCGAAATACATTATATAAAAGATGCACCTCCAGATAGATTTATTTATTACTTAATTAAGGAATCTAGTAAGAAAGAAATAATAAATAATTTTTTAGATTTACTAAATGAAAAATTATTGAAAATTAAAGGGTTAGAGTCTTTAATTAAAAAGTAAAAGTTATATTAAACTATTGAACTAAGAATTTATTATGAGGTTAAGATATTATTTTGGAAACAATTATTATTAGGATTGGAAAAATTATTAAGTATACTATAGTAAATATAAAGTACATATAAAAATAAATTTGTTTACAAAAGAGCAAGATTCATTAAATATGACTAAGTGATGATTGATATAATGTTGCGTGGATAAAAGGAGGAGAGCTGCAATGTCTTATAAAGTAATTAATGTCATAACAGCTATTGACTATATAGAGGAGCATTTATCAGATAAGCTGGATTTAGATATAGTTGCTAATGCTGTTCATTATTCAAAATATCACTTACATAGAACTTTCACATCTTCTGTTGGCTTGACGATGCATGATTATATAAAGCGAAGAAAATTAACAGAAGCAGCAAAACTATTGGTATTTTCAAAGAAACCAATAATTGAAATTGCATTGATAGCTGGATATGAAAGTCAACAAGCATTCACTTCTATATTTAAAGCTATGTACAAAAAATCTCCAAATAAATATCGAAAAGAACAAGAATTTTATCCTTTGCAGCTAAGATTTGTTTTGAAAAAAGACGATTTATTTTCAAAAAACGTGTTAGAGTTGGAAAAAGAAATTAAACTTGCAAATATGTCTGATATACCATTGTGGATGAATTTAGTGCGATTAGTCATAGATGGATTTCCAAATTTGCAAGAGGAAGAATATATTTCTCAATTGGAACAGTATATTTTAGAAGAAAGAGCCTTGATATTAAAGCTTAATAATATTGCTATTGCAAATATGATATTTAATAGAGAAACTAGAAGTATTGATTTTTTTGGTATACATCCACAATATCGTAATTCAGATATTGCACAAGTGTTTTTGAAGAAAGTTATTGAAGATTTCTTGATAGATACAGATATCTCAATTACTACCTTTCGAGAGGGTGACAAAGCCGATACAGGGCATAGAGATATGATAAAGAAGTTGGGATTTGCAGAAGCAGAGTTGCTTGTGGAATTTGGATATCCTACTCAAAAATTTGTCATGACTTCTGTAGATAAAAAGAACAATAAATAGCAATAATGATTAAAAACTCCAAAATATAATTAAGTATAATGATTCAATATAAGTACTTAATTAACAAGGAGGATTTAAATGTCTAAAAATAAACAGGTAGTAAATTTTGATTCTATTGTATTTGATTGTGAACATAACATATATGAACATGATACAGAGCTATTGACTTCTTTTCCAGATGAGATTGTACATCTAATAGATATAAACAATAAGATAGAAGATGCTTTTAATAAAGCTGAAAATCTTGTTGGAAAACTTGAGAGAGATTATATGGAAGCCAAAATGTATATGGTAAAAAATAGGGGCGAAATAGACCCACATGAAATGTTTCAAAATGAACAATCACTAAAACAAATAGATAACTATGGAGCTTTTATGGTGAAAGTTCGAGATAAGATTGATAAAACTAAAGATTCTCCATATTTTGCTAGAATAGATTTTAGATTGAAAGATGTGGATGATGAATATAAGTACTACATAGGTAGATTTGCATTTGATTATGAAGATGAACTGTTAATACTTGATTGGCGTTCTCCAATTGCTAGTATGTTTTATGATTATGAAATAGGAGTAGCAGGATATGATGCGCCAATAGGATGGGTAGATGGAGAAATAACAAGAAAGCGACAATTTAAAATCAAAAATGGGAAATTGGAATACGCATTAGAAAGTTCTATCAATATACAAGATGATATTCTTCAAAAAGAACTTAGTCATACTTCAGACGAGAAAATGAAGTCAATTATTTCAACAATACAAAAAGAACAAAATCAAATTATCAGAAATGATAAAGCTAATACATTGATTATTCAAGGGGTAGCTGGTTCTGGTAAAACATCTATAGCATTACATAGAATTGCTTTTCTTCTTTATAGATTTAAAGATAAAATATCAGCAAATAATGTAATTATCCTATCACCTAATAAAGTTTTTGGAGACTATATTTCCAATGTTCTACCAGAACTTGGAGAAGAACCATTATGTGAATTAAGCTTTGAAAATATAGCAGAAGTACAATTAGAGAGAATAATTAACTTTGAAAGTGAGAGAAACCCATTAGAAATAAATGATGCTAAATGGAGTGAAAGAGTGCGTTTTAAATCTACACTTGATTTTGTAAAACTTATGGATAGTTATATAAAACAAATGCCTAATAAGATTTTTATTCCAGAAGATTATATTTTTGGAGACTTCATAGCTAAAAGTGATTGGATACAGAGTAGATTTGATGCATATAATAAATATCCAGTTAAGAGAAGACTTGAAAAGGTAGCTGAAGATATTCGTTATAGATTCGAAACAGATAATATTATGGAAGAAGATTTACCAAGAGTAAAAAGCATACTTAAGAACTTAAATGGAATGTTGAAAATAAAAAATACCCTTTTGTTGTATAAGGATTTCTTTAAGCAAATGAATATATCAAACATGTTTGTGATGCCAGAAAAGAAAACACTTGAATGGTCAGATGTATATCCATTTATATATATCCATGCTGCATATGAAGGATTACAAGAAGATAAGGTTATAAGACATATTGTTATTGACGAAATGCAGGATTATACACCTATTCAATATGCTGTAATAAACTTGCTTTTTAAGTGTAAAAAGACTATTCTTGGAGATTTTGGACAATTAGTTAATCCCAATCATACTCACACACTAGATGATATGAAACAACTATATGATGATGGGGAACTAGTTATGTTGAACAAGAGTTACCGTTCTACTTTTGAGATTATTAATTTCACAAAAAAGATTCAAGACATATCTTCATTAGAGCCTATTGAGCGACATGGCGAAGAACCAGCTTTATTAAAATGTAATAACGAACAAGATGAGATAAATAAGATAAAAATAGAAATTGAAGAATTTAAAAGGAGTGATAATGCTACTCTTGGTATTATATTAAAGACAGATAATGACGCTAAAGCTATATATGATGTGCTAAGGGAAGAATATAGTGTTCACTTAATATCTTCTGAAAGTTCTAGCTTTACAAAAGGAGTCTCCATAACTTCTATTAAAATGTCAAAAGGTCTAGAGTTTGATGAAGTTATTGTACCTTCAGTAAATAATAAAACATATTATAGTGATTATGACCGCAGTTTGTTGTATATTGCTTGTACACGAGCTATGCACAAACTTAAGTTAACATATGTTGGTACATTAACTCAACTTATAAGCATGTAGATTATATTTTATATGCATTTATTATCATAAATGAGAATTGGGGCAAAGATTCATCAATAAATCAATAAAAAATAATACTTATAAACAAATAAAAAATAAAAGCTATAAATTACATTTGAAATTTAATAAAATTTTATGATTTATAGCTTTTATAATGTTAATTTCTTTCAAAATAAAGTTAAACTTTAAATTTATGAACTAAAACAAAGTAGTAATATATATGTAATAGTTCTTAATCTCTTAATAGTAGTATTATATTATCTATACCTTTATTGATTTTCTAAGGAAATCTGATGTTATAGTGCAACCTCTTTCAAACATTTCTAGTGGTGTACCTTCAAATACGACCTGACCACCATTTCTGCCACCATCAGGACCAATATCAATCACCCAATCAGCTTGTTTCAATACATCCAAATTATGTTCAATTATAATTATAGTATTACCTTTATCGACTATATGCTCAAAAATCAACATAAGTTTTTCAATATCAGAACCATGAAGGCCTGTAGTCGGCTCATCTAAAATATAGATAGTACCTTTTTTGTTGAGGTTTTTAGCTAACTTAATTCGTTGACGTTCTCCTCCAGATAGTGTGCTAAGCGGTTGACCTAAGGTCATATAAGATAAGCCAACATCTTTCATGGTTTGTAAGATTTTACAAAGCTTCTTTTCTGTAAAAAATTCAAGAGCTTCATCGACTGTCATGGATAGTACATCAACTATATGTTTGCCTTTATATAATTTTGACAAAACTTCTTTACTATATCTAGTACCTTTGCAAGCTTCACATGTATTAATAATAGGGTCCATGAATACAAGCTCTGTAACAAGTACTCCTTTACCATCGCAAACAGGACAAGCTCCCTTTGAATTAAAGCTGAATAAACCTTCTTCAACATTATTTTCTTTAGCAAATACTTTTCTTATCTCATCAAAGAAACCAAGAAATGTAGCAGGCATAGAACGGTTTGTAGCTGTAATACGGCTTTGGTCGATTTTAATAACATCTTTTTCGTACTTTTGTGCGAAAACATGAGAGATTAAAGTACTCTTGCCAGAACCTGCTACTCCAGTAACAACAGTCATAATTCCCACTGGTAAATCTACATCAACATGTTTTAGATTATTTATACAAGCATCTCTAATTGGAAGGGTACATTTTGGCTGACGAGAATTAGTTTTTATAGGTAAGGATAGATTCATTGCATTTGAAGTAAGAGTATTTGCTAAAAGTAATTTGTCATAAGAACCTTGGAATACAACATGTCCACCATGCATACCGGCACTCGGTCCAATATCTATAACTTCATCTGCTATGGAGATAACGTCTTTATCATGCTCTACCACAAGGACAGTGTTTTCTCTATCTCTAAGTTTTTTTAATAACTGATTCATACGATGTACATCTCGTGAGTGCATACCAGTACTAGGTTCATCGAAAATATAAGTCATACCTGTGAGGCTACTTCCCATATAGCGTACAAGTTTTAATCTTTGAGCTTCTCCTCCAGATAGAGATGATGATTCTCTATTTAGATGTAGGTAAAGAAGTCCAATATCAATCATTCTTTTTAAACCATCAGCAAGAGTCTTTATTACAGTTTCAACTCTTTTATCTTTTATTTGTAACAATAAATAATAAAGGTCAGTAAGTTCCATATCACACATATCTGCAATCGAATATCCTAAGATAGTGCAGTTAAGAGTTTCTTTATTTAATCTTTTTCCGTGGCAGATAGGACATTCTTTATCTGTTATAAGTCTTTCTGATTTTTCTTTTGTGTGTTTACTCATATTGCTAATATCTCGATTTAGATATGTTTGATTATATTTGTTAAAAATACCTTCTATTTTTGGATTTTCCTGTTTGCCATCTTTATTTTTTGAGCCATAAAGCAATAAATTATATTCTTCTAAAGAATAATCCTTTATAGGTTTATCTAAGTCAAAAAGTCCAGACTCTGCATACTGCTTCCAGTACCATGAATTAGGTTTAAATAAAGAGTCATTTATACATCCTGTATTCCATGAATTTTCAGGATTTATAATAGATTCAATATTGATTACTTTAACTCTACCAATCCCAGAACAATTTTTACACATACCATTTGGGTCATTAAAAGAAAAATGTGAAGTTGTTCCTATGTAAGGTTCTCCAATTCTAGAAAATAATAATCTTAGTGATGAATACAAATCACTTATAGTACCAACTGTGGAACGTGCATTACCACCAAGAGGAGTTTGGTCTACGATTACAGAAGCAGTTAAATTATCAATCAGCTCTACCTGAGGTTTTCTATACTTAGGTAGTCTATTTCTGATAAATGAAGAATATGTTTCATTCATCTGTCTTTGTGATTCTGATGCGATTGTATCAAATACGATACTGGATTTTCCAGAGCCAGAAACACCAGTAAAAACAACAATTTTATTTTTAGGAATTTTAAATGATATATTTTTTAGGTTATTTTGTGTAAGTCCTTTTATTATAATATTTGACATGAATGTTAAATCCTTTCTGAGTACATTTTAGTAAAGCAATTATATTATGTAACCATATTATAATAAAATTAAAAGCTACTTTCTTGATATATTCTGCTATGTTATAGGAAGTATTTCTAAGTTTAATCAGTCTCACACAATCTGAATAAATGCTAGTTGATAATAGATAAAAAAGTACATAATAGATACTCGTAATTTGATAAATATAAAGATAATTATACAATTAAAACGACTTGACATTTAAAACTTACTATTGTAATATTTAAATATTACAATAGTAAGTTTTAAATAAAGAACAAATAATTACCTCACTAACTGAAAGGAGGACATAATGATACTAATAGTTATATTAAGTATCTTCATCATAGCTTCAATCAACATAATTATATTAGGTAAAGAAAATATAAGAGACATAGTTATCCCTTTAATTCTATTTATTGTAAGTGATTTTTTATTTTTGTGTGGAAATATCATATATAGGGGAGGAGTAATTCTACTATTTATAGGCTTATTTGCAATACCATTGATGTTAATTGCATTTATATGGATTTTAGTACATATGATTAAGCTTTACTATAAAAAAGATTTAAATAAAAGAAAAATGATTGGATGTATATTTGGTATCTTTATAAGTATAGGCACTATATTTATTCCTAGTCCAAGTGAAAGTTTTAGATTTAAACTTTATGAAGAAGATTATAGTGTAGTAGCTAAAGCTATTTTGAAAGTCTATGATGAAAAAAAGTTAAGCTCTGAATGTACCTTTTATATTGAATCTGATAAAAACGAATTGGAGAAGATATTTTCTAAAGAAGTAATAAAAAAAATGAAAAAACTAAACAGAAATTTAGATGTAGTTAAAATTTCTGGAGATAGAAATTTAGTCTATTTTTTCTTTGGAGCTGAATTACAGTCTATTGATGGTATTGTAATTTTTAAAGACCTAAAAGATGTTAAACCAAAGTTAGATTTTATAAACAGAAGTATCCAAGCTCCTAGATTGGAGTATATTACAAATAATGTCTATTATTTTAAAGGTGGGCTATAAGCTTATGTAGAGGAGATGGTATAAAGTATGAAAAGAAAAAATGATTTTATTTGGATAGTTATTCTCCTAATTGTCATAGCTATGGGAGTATATTATGTAGGAAAAAAGCATAACGATACAAAACAAAAGCATGATAAGACTTATATAAACTCTGAATTAAATAACTCCAAAACTGAAAACAGGGATAAAAATAAAAAAGAAAAAATTAATATAGTTGATTATAGTGATTGTTTTAAAAATATTAGTGGAGGAGCTGTTTTTTATAATACTAAAAATAAAGAATATAATATATATAACAAAGAATTAATCGAAACAAGAAGGTCACCATGTTCTACTTTTAAAATAGTTTCAACTCTAATTGGTCTAGAAAAAGGAGTAATAAACAACAAAGAATCAGTTATGGGATATGATGGAACAATTTATAAAAATAAAAATTGGAATAGAAATCTTAATTTGGAAGAGGCATTTAAGCAATCTTGTGTTTGGTACTATAAAAAATTATTAAATAAAGTTGACTCTAATTCTGTTCAAAAAATTCTAGATGATTTAAAATATGGAAACTGCGATATTAGTGAATGGGAAGGCGATTTAAAAAATGGAATGGGACATTTAAATGGATTTTGGTTAGAATCTTCATTACAAATATCTCCAAAAGAGCAAGCAGAAACAGTAGCAAAGATATTTGAAGGAGATACAAGCTTTAAAAAAGAGCATATTAATATTTTAAAAGATATTATGAAAATAGATGTAAATGACAAAAACATAAATTTGTATGGAAAAACTGGAACAGGATATGATGGAAAAAATCAACATGTAGATGCTTGGTTTGTTGGTATGGTAGAGATTAAAGATGATACTTATTATTTTGCTATTAAATCAGATGATCCCAATAAAGAAGTTACAGGTCCAAAGGTAAAAGAGATTGCAATTAATATAATTAAGAAATACTATAATATCGCAAAATAAGCTTAATTTTATTTGCATGTATAAGCTATTTAGTCATTAAATAATTTTACTAAGTTAAGTATAGATTATGTCTAAATCTTATAGTACATAAAATATTTGTTATTGAGTAATAAAATAAATCATAATACATATTAAAATAAATGTTAATAGCTCTTAGAGACTATGCAATATATTAAAAGTATAAATAAAATATGTTGCATAGTTTTTATTTTACATTATAATCTTAAATAATATATAAAAATATATAAAGGTAATTAAAGAATAAAATAATATTTTAAGGAGCTGAAGGTTATGGATAGACTACTATATATCAGACCTGTATATGATGAAGATGTCAAATTGATAGAAAACTGGATTAACCAAGAATATATACTTAAATGGTTTAAAAGTTCTGAAGAATGGATAAAAGAAATTAAAGCTAGATTTGGGGAATTTAGTTTTATAAAACATTTTATTGTTATGTATGATAATATGCCAATTGGGTTTTGCCAATATTATGACTGTCTTAGTGCAAATGAAATCTTTCACCCTGAAATACTAATTATAGGTACGTTTAGTATAGATTATTTAATTGGAGAGGAAGAGTATTTAAGGAAAGGTATTGGAAAAGCAATCATTAAATTGATTATACATAAAATATTTAATGAAACAGAAGCTGAAAGAATAGTAGTTAAACCAGAAAAAGAAAATCTTGCTTCTTGTAACTCTTTAAGAACGAATAATTTTGAATACGATGAAGAAAATGATTTATATCACTTAAGTAAGAGTGATTTTTTGAGTAAAAGTGACTTAGACTAATTAAAAATAATTAAAATATAAATGTGTTTATAAAATATAATTCGCCTAATTAAAGCAGGCATTTTAATAGTTGTTTATATTTAGATTTGTGTCACTATAATGTCATTTTAGGTTGATAAAATTTAACCATAAAGGAGATGATTGTATATGGAAATACTAAAATGTGAAAATCTCACAAAAATATATGGTTCAAATCAAACTAGGGTGACAGCCTTAAATAATGTGAATTTATCAGTTCAAAAAGGGGATTTTGTATCCATCGTAGGAGCATCTGGTTCTGGTAAATCAACATTATTACACATGCTTGGAGGAGTAGACAGACCAACATCTGGGAAAATTTATATTGAAGATACAGAAATAGCAAGTTTAAAAGAAGAAGCTCTAGCAGTTTTTCGACGTAGAAAAGTGGGTCTTATCTATCAATTTTATAATCTTATACCAACTCTTGATGTCAGAAAAAATATATTATTACCGATGTTACTTGATAAAAGAAAAGTGGATGAAGAGAGATTTTCTGAAATTGTATCAATACTAGGATTATCTGATAGATTAAATCATCTTCCAAGTCAACTTTCAGGTGGACAACAACAAAGAGTATCTATAGCTAGAAGTTTAATCTATAGACCAGCTATTTTATTAGCAGATGAGCCAACAGGTAATCTTGATAGAAAAAATTCAGAAGAAATTGTAGACTTACTGAATATATCAAATAAACGATTTAATCAGACAATACTTCTTATTACTCATGATGAGAAAATAGCACTAGAAGCAAATCGTATTGTAACTATGGAAGATGGTGTGATTGTCTCTGAAAAGGTGGTGAAGAAATGAATATTCTTCAAGAATACACCTTAGACTTTGTACGTCGCAATAAACGCAGTAGTATAGCCATAATGTTAGCCATATTACTTACTACAACAATGATGTCTTCTTTATGTGGGCTGTTGTATACTATGTGGAGTGATTTCGTAAGACTTTCAATAGAGAAAGAAGGTAACTGGCATGGTGAATTATTTGATACTACCTATGGAAGTGACCTATCATTAATTGAAAATTTTTCTTCTGTTGATGATGTAATGGTGAAAGGACAATGGTATGTAGGGAAAATTAGTAATGACAAAAGAGATTATATAATTTATAGAAATGCTACATCAGAATACTGGAACTCCATGCCAGAAAAAGACACTATACTAGAAGGTCGTCAACCAAAGAATGCTAATGAAATTGCACTTTCAAAACAGTACTTTGAAAGTAATCCAAGTACAAAGATTGGCGATAAGATTACTATTCCAATAGGTTATAGAACTTTAAATGGAAATTCTCTTGAACCTGTAGCTCCAAAATCAAAAAGTGAGAGTTTTAAAAAAACTTCAGAAATAACATTAACAATAGTAGGAAAAATGGATGTTACAACATCATCAGTTGTACCTGCATACACAGCTTTAGGATATTTGGACAAAAAAAGTATAAAACCCAATGATAATATAACTGTGTACTTACGATTTAAAAATATGCGAGATACATATAAAGAACTCCCAAAGCTTGCTAAGTCATTGGGGTGGAAAACTAACGAATATGGAAAATACAATCTTAAATACAATAGTAATTATCTTTTAAAGATGTTAGTATTTTCTCCAGAACAGAAAGCATCTATGAATAGTATAGAAAAATTTGCAACTCCAATTATGTACTTTACAATAGCAATTTTTACAGTAGCAGTATTTGTAATGGTGATTTACAATGCATTTTCATTATCAGCAAATGCTAGACTTACTCAATTAGGGATATTATCTAGCATTGGTGCATCACCAAAACAAATTAGGAAATCTGTGCTATTTGAAGGCTTTTTATTAACTATTATACCTCTGCCAATTGGTTTATTTTTAGGCTGGTTATTGTGTGATAGACTCATAATTTATATTAATTCAATCAATTCTTCTACAGGTACTCAAAGTGTGGTATATACTTATGGTATTCCTGCTTTTTTACCAGCAGTTTTACTTACAATAATAACAGTCTGGATTTCTGCACTTATACCAGCACGAAAAGTATCAAAGATATCTCCTATAGAAGCAATACGACAAGGAGATAGTATTAAGATAAAAAAATCACATAAATATTCGCTAGGAAAGATATTTGGTATAGAAGGAGAACTTGCAATGAATGCACTTCATGCACGTAAAAAATCCTATCGTACTGCAACAATATCTTTAACACTATCTTTTCTATTGCTTACAGGTTTTTTGCATATAATCGCAAACCAAGAAGGAGCAGAAGTTGTCTATGGAAGTGACGCTTATGAAAAACAAAGGGATATATCAATCCATTTAGCAAATGGAGAATCTGTAGAGCCTGCTTTTATTGAAAAACTAAGTAAGACAGAAGGTGTAAAGAGTTCATTATATTATCTTAAAATGTCTGCTGCTACTTGGTTAACTGAAAAAGATGCCTCGAAAGAACTTGCAGAAAATGGCGGATTTAAAGGTGTAGTTTCATCTAAAAAATACTCTCCTATAGAACGTAATGGTAAATTTCGTATATACTCAGCTATAATTGGACTTGATGATAAGAGTTTTACAGAATATTGCAGACAAATTTCTGTAGACCCGAAGATATTCTACAATACAGAAAACCTAACTTCAATTGTATATAATAAAGAGGAAGATATTAATCGTAGTACACGAAGAGATAAAGTATATATAGATTATTTAAATCTTTCAATAGGAGACAATCTTAAATTAAATGAAAGAATATCTGATGAAGGTAAAGGCGATTATACTTTTAATATGAAAGTGGGAGCTATTACAAATAAGCTTCCTCAAATAATAAATACCAATTCAAGATATACATTAATTCAAATAGTACCAATGTCTATAGTGCAGGAAATATCTAAAAATTATAATGAAGAAGGTAGACTACGTTCAAATAATATGATGGGATTATTTAAAGTAGATAATAGTGAAGATATCCCAAAAGTAAAAGAAAAATTAGAGTCTATTTATAATAAAGCTTATGGGTCTGGAGATTATAGTATTGAGGATGTTGTAGAAAATGAAGAAAAAGATGCTAGTGGAAGAAAGACTATGAATTTAATAGTGAGCTTCATTACAGGATTGTTGGCTATGATTGGATTATCTAATGTATTGGCCACAGTGTCAGGGAATCTTAGAAGCAGAAGACAAGAGTTTGCCATGTTACGTTCTGTTGGATTATCACCAGATGGTATAAAAAAGATGCTTGCTTTAGAAGGATTATTTTTAGGAATTACACCATTATTACTCAGTATTCCTGTACAAATAGCAATAGTGTATATTTTTCTACGTATAAATGAAATACACTTTATAGAGTATTTACCATTTGCACCTTTATCTACAATAATAGGTTTTACTGTATTGATACTTTTTATTGTAATATCATCATATATGATAGGATATAAGCAATTAAAGAATGAAAATATAGTAGAATCTATAAAAAATGAAACAATATAAATAAAAGTTATCTGAATTAATGTAAGGATAACACCTTAAGACTATTGATAAATATAGGTATGGTTCTATTATTTATTTAATAAAATCTGATTTATTTAATAAAGTATGAAATATAAATAGAAATATATTGTTTAAATAATAGATAGGATATAAATATGACTGGATTATAGGATTTTACCTATAATCCAGTCTTTTATGTGTAAAATTTAATTATGAACCTTGCACCACCATTATGACAATTTTCTGCATGCAGAGTTCCATTTTGAAGTTCTATAATAGACCTTGATAGAGCAAGTCCTATACCAATACTGTCCTTATTAGCATTTTTACCACGATAAAATCTATTAAAAATATATGGGAGTTCTTCCTGAGAAAATCCATTACCATTATCCTCTATAATAATTTCAGTATATAGAGGGTTTTTGTTGTAGTAAGCAATAATATGTCCACCATTTTCTATATGTTCACTACAATTTTTGAAAATATTCAAAAGAGCTTCTAAAGTCCAATTAATATCAACTTCAAATTCTACTGAATCGCAACTTTCTATAGAAAGTGTTTGATGTTTTTCTTTTAAAGAATCTTCTATAGGCTCAACTGCATAAGTGAGTAGAGAATGTACATCTATAAGTTTTCTTTCAAATATTAAAGTACTTGCATCCAATTTTGATAATATAAGTAAAGATGAAACTAATCTCTCAAGTCTTGAGATTTGATTTGTAAGTCTATGAATATAATCTATTTCCTCATCAGAGCAACTTTCTGAAAGTAGTTGTGCCATAAGTGACATAGAAGTAATTGGAGTCTTAAGCTGATGTGCAATATCTGCAAGATTATCAGAAAGGGTCTGCCTTTCTTTTAAAGCAAATTCCTTTGAACAACGAAGCTCTCCTACTGTTTTGTATATCTCATCTTCAAGGTGAGAAAATTCATCTTCACATCGTAAAAGCACAGACTCTTTTCCTGAGTTTACTTCTTCTAAGTATCTAGTAAGATTGTTTATTCTATTCATTTTTTGTATATTTTGTTTATGTTTAAGTATATATACAACTAGAGCTATTGTTGAAATTATAATAAACGAAACCACTAAAAAGTAAAAAAAGTTTTTACTCCAAAATGTACCTTTAGAGTATCCATGCTTTAATAAAATCTCATTTCCAATGTTAAGGTTATTATCACCTGAATCTTTTAGAGATTTTAGTATATGTTCTGTAGACTTAGGATTGAACTGATATGATGCACCAATAGCTTTAGACATCATTTTATATTCATCAAAAGAAGTTATAGTTGTTAGAATTACACTTAACAAAACAGTTATAGCAAAACAGAATAATATAAACACAGCTGTATTATTGATGTCTCTTGGAGTTTTCACTAATTATCCTCCATTCTATATCCTATGCCTCTCAATGTTTTTATACAAGGTGGATTTTTTAATTTTTCCCTAAGACGTTTTATTGTAACAGTAAGGGTATTGTCATTGACAAAGTTGCCATCTACGTCCCATAGCATTTCTAATAACTTTGTGCGAGTCATAGCTTTATTCTTATTTTCCATCAAGCTTAAAAGGAGCTTATATTCTCCTGCTGTCAAAAGTACTTCAACATTATCTAAATATACTTTGACTTCAACTTTATTCAATTTTATATTTTCGCATGTAATAGTATTGTTAATATCAGGATGAGTTCTTCTAAGAACTGCATTAATTCTAGATTGGAGTACTGAAAGTAAAAATGGCTTAACCACATAGTCATCTGCACCCATATCTAATCCATGTATAATGTCTTTTTCATCATCACGAACAGTCAAAAATATTACTGGAGTATCTTCTATACTTTTAACATATTGACAAAATTCATATCCAATACCATCAGGTAAATTTAAGTCAAGTAGAACCAAATCAATAGTTTTATCAAAGTTTTTCTTCGCTTCAGCAATAGTATTATAACAACATACTGTGTGATTTTTCTTTTCAAGAGAAGTTTTTATCCCAAATGTAATTGTATCATCATCTTCTAGAAGTAGTATTTTAGCCATTTACTTTTAATCCTTTCATCAGTTTAAATTTTTAGTTTTATCTTTAATATTTTTTCATATTAAAGATAGGAAAAGTATCATTTAAGTAATATAAAGTTTAATTTATAAACTTCTAAACTTTAAGTGAATTTATCAAAAGAGAAAGTGTTGTTTCAATAAATTTCTCTTCATCTATATTAAAATTATCTAGGTACGATTTTCCTGTTAAAGATAATAAATTAAAAAATCCTGTGAGGGTAAATATTGATGAATACATAAGAGTAGGTATTTCAATATCATATCTAATACTTCCATCATTTTTTCCAACTTCAAACATTGCTTGGATTTCATCAAACATAAATTTGTTAAAAGAAAAAAACTTATTCTTAAATGGTATCTCTGTATCTGAGTTTCTCGATTGTACAGCACCAATCATCCCCATAAGAGATAGAAGTGAGGGATTAGTACAATAAAATTTATAAAATGCAAAGTATGAAAATTTTATTTTTTCAAATCCTGTTTTACCCTTTACATTTTCTATTTCAATACTATTCCAAAGTCTCTCATATCCTCTTAAAACGACAGCAAAAAATAAATCTTCTTTACATGAGAAATATTTATATATAGTACGTTTAGTATATTTAACTTCTTTTGCCAATTCATTCATAGTTGTATTATCAAAGCCATTAAGGCAAAATAATATTTCTGCCTTATCAATAATCTCGTTTTCTTTTTGTAATTTTTCTTTATCTCTTCTTGATAATTCTGACATATAAATTATTCCTTTCTATTGTTAATAATGTATACCGGTGGTATACTTGTGTAATTATGATATATTTATATACTGATGGTATACTTTTATGAAAATAAAATTGATATTAAGTCTTATAGATATTTATAACTTCACTAATTAATTATATAGGCAAAAGACTAAATAGGGGGAATTTATTTATGAAAATAACAGAAAATGTATTAATGTTAGATAGTACTCGTGGTTCAAATTGTTTTATTGTGTTTGATAAAGAGCTTACTCTTATAGACACAGGACTTCCTTTTATGGGGAAGAGCATAATTAAAGAATTAAAAACATTTGGAATTAAACTTACAGATATTAAACATATTTTACTAACACATCATGATGTTGACCATATATCTAATGTTAAGTTGCTAAAAGAACAGACAAGAGCGAAAGTGTGGGCTCATATAGAAGATATACCTTTTATTATAGGAGAGAAGGATAGACCTGGATTCAAAAAGTTTATAGGAAAGACAATTTCGAGAAGAATTATTAAGGATATTGAGCCTTATGAAGAAAATATGAAGATTGGAAATATACAAATTATCCATACTCCAGGTCATACTCCAGGGCATGTGTGTATGGTTTTTGAAGATGTATTATTTGCAGGAGATTTAGTTAAAAATAAGAATGGGAATATAATTCCTTATCCTAATCTTTGGAATTGGGATTCTGAAAAGATGATGAAATCTATAAAAGAATTAAATAATTTTAAATATGAATGGATATGTATGTCTCATGGAACTCCTTGCATTAAGTAACAAAAATAACAATCTATAATATGTATATCCTGTATTATCTATTGACTATATCCAATATTGGTGATAATATGATATCCAAGATAGAGTATAGGTGGTGAATTTTATGATACGCACTTTAATTTTATATTATCTAAATATTAAACCAACACATGGGTATGAAATTCAGAAGTTTCTACAGGTGTCTGGTGCAGATAGATGGACTAAAATACAGTCTGGGTCAATATACTATGCGTTGACAAAACTAGAAAAAGATGGAGCAGTTAGGGTTTTAAGAGAAGAAAAAACTGGTGCTAGAATTCGTAAAATCTATGAGATTACCCAAAGTGGCAAATTAGAGTTAAAGGAAGAAATACAAAAAGAACTTCAGACGCCAATAGTACCAACAGGTTCAAATAAATTCCTATTACATAATATTTTGGATGTCTTACCTAAGGATATTTTACAAAAGAATCTTGAAAAGCATATAAAATATTTGATAGAACAGAAGAAGTATTGGGAAAATTGGAAAGAGATTAAAAAAATTGATAAAAAGAGTCTTGCAACAGAAAAGATTGCATTTGATATGACAATAGATAATCTAAATTATCAAATTCTATGGCATGAAGAAATATTAAATAATCTTGATAAGTATATATCTGTCGGTTGTGAGACGCAAAATATAATTAAATCTATAGATTTTTCAAATATAGAAGATGATTTTTTATTTACATCTGAGACAACAAATGAATTACTAGAAGTCCAGAGACTTAGAGATGAAATAATTGATAACCCAGATAAAGCTATAGAGAATATAGATAAAATAATATTAAAATTAAAAAATAAGCATTAAATTTTATTATAATAGCACGAGTAAAATACTCGTGTTTTAAAAAAATAATATATACAATGTTGGATATATAATATTGGTTAAATACTTGGGAGGTTTATAAATGAGTAATGTATTATTGGAGATTGAAAATCTATCTAAGAAGTATAAGGACAAGGAAGTTATATCAGGAGAAAGCTTCAAGGTATTCGAAGGAGATATTTTAGGTTTTATTGGACCAAATGGAGCAGGAAAAAGCACATCTATAAATATGTTTACAACGATTGTGTCACCTGATGCTGGAAACATATATTATGAAGGAAAAAATATATATAATCAAAAAAATGATTTTAAGCGTTCACTTGGTGTCGTACCACAGGAATTAGCTATATATGAAGATTTAAGTGCATATGATAATGTTAAATTTTTTTGTTCATTATATGGATTTAGAGGTAGAGAACTTAAAAATAGAACTAAAGAAGCTTTAGAGTTTGTTGGTCTTTGGGAGAGGCATAAGGAGTTTCCTTCAAAATTTTCTGGAGGGATGAAACGTAGGCTCAACATAGCCTGTGCAATTTCACATAGCCCTAAAATCCTTATTATGGATGAGCCAACAGTAGGTATTGACCCTCAATCAAGAAATAAAATTATGGAGGCAATTAAAGATATTAATGCTAATGGTACAACAGTTATATATACTAGTCACTATATGGAAGAAATTGAAATCTTATGTAATAGAATTGTTTTAATAGACAAAGGAGTGATTATAGAAGATTTAGATAAAAACTTATATAAAAGCAAATATTTTAAATTTGGTTGTAAGACATTAGAAGATATTTTTTTACATATTACAGGTACAGACTTAAGAGATTTGGAGGAATAAATAGATGAGATATTTTTTACCATTGTTCAAATTAGGAGTGAAACGAAGAAGTAAAGATTTTTTTATTTTATCTTATAATATTGTTTTTCCAGTAATCATCATCATACTATTAGGATATTTAACATCAAAATCTTATGGAGAGGAATTTACATCATACAATTATTATACCATTGTTACAATACCATTTTGTGTTTTTATGGGAATCATTAGTATTTCATATGCAGCACAGGATGAAAAAGGTTCAAATACATCATATCGTTATATGATTTCTCCTATTTCAGTAGCAGACTTAGTTCTTTCAAAACTCTTCTCTTGTACAATAATACTTTCACTATGCAATTTGATAACTTTATTTTTGTTAAGAGGTATTTTTCATATGAGTTTTGGTGGAAAATTTTTAGCTGTTATTTTTCTTTTGACATGTGAATCAATTGTAGTATCATCCATGGGATTGTTTTTGGGATTTGTTTGTAAAAATTTAGATATGTTACGTAATATCATTAATATACCAATAGTGATTTTTGGCTTTTTAGGAGGAGTATTTTTTCCAGTTAGCTCATTAAATTCAACTATTTCATTAATAATAAATATATCACCATTAACATGGATTAATAGAGCTATAGTTGCTTGTATATATGATAATAACTTGCATCTCCTTTTTAATATATCATGCATATTTATAGTCACAAGTATATTTATAACAATACTTACAATTAAATTTTTCAAAAAGGAGGTTTTTATATAGTGAATTTAATAAATATTTTTAATAATAATTTAAAAAAAAGTATGAATAAGAGATTAGTTTTCTTAGTTACAATCTTATTCCCTATAATTGTAGTAATACTTGGGATATTGG
The DNA here is from genome assembly GCF_045899875.1 of Clostridioides sp. GD02377. Classification (NCBI taxonomy): domain Bacteria; kingdom Bacillati; phylum Bacillota; class Clostridia; order Peptostreptococcales; family Peptostreptococcaceae; genus Clostridioides; species Clostridioides sp. GD02377. The sequence goes on along the minus strand of NZ_JBJODA010000014.1, from coordinate 17,254 downwards.
CAAATTACATAAGTAAACCATCTTTCAATATTGGTATTTTAAATGATTACAAAAACGAACAACTCCTAAGCGAATCTGAAAAAAGAATATATGATAATACAATAATAGCTTTAAAAAATACTCAAGGAATCAATGTAGAGATTGCAGACCTTAAAACAGTTAAAACTGATATTATAACTGGGAAGTATTCAGCTGTTATACATTTTAATAAGAGTGATTTTAAGTTATATTCTGTAAAAGATAAAAATACGAATGATATATTAAAGTATTTAATAGAAAGATATAAAAAAGACCCAACTCCTATAGATATAAGTGAACTAGAAGAAAATACCTTAGGTATATTACAAAGAATAATTGCATTTATCGTATTATTTCTGATGATAACATCTACTGTAACAGCATCAATGATTATCAAAGATAAAAACTCAGGTACATTTACAAGAGTACAATATTCTCCACAAAATATAAAAGGATATGTGTTAGGAAATATGTTATATAATTTTACAATAACATATTTTCAGTACTTAATTTCAATATCTATAATTAAGTTATTTAAGGTTGATATTGGCATGGATTATATAGACTTGGTTTGTTTAGGAATTTTGGTATCAGCTTTAGCAACTTCTTTTGGAACATTTGTATCTTCTTTATTCAATAAAGAAATGTATGCAAATTTATTTTCTACATGTATAGCCCTTATAGTATCACTTATTGGTGGTTCATTTATTCCAATTGAGAAAATGCCAACAATGTTACAAAATATTAGCATTATAAGTCCAATACGATGGTTTATTAGTTTTGTGACTTATGTGGAGGAGAGAAAAGGAAGTTTTTTTAATATGGGTTATATTTTCATTTTAATAGCCATGACATTAGTTTTATCTTTATTAGCTATGAAGTTTACTCAAAGAAGCAAATACTTGAGTCATAATAATTGACTAATATAAAACTTTGTATAATGCAAAAGAGCCAATAATCTCTAATTTTCAAAGGTTATTGGCTTTTATTATTGTATCTAATCATTTTACTGACATTCTAAATCCAAAATATAAATTTTTAGTATAACCATTCCTTAGTATCAAAGCACATTTTTTGTATGTCATCAATAAAGCAACTTACATGGTATCCATCAGTAGATGCATGATGAACTGTTATAGAAAGAGGGAGAAGTATTTTTTCATCTTTTTGATAGTATTTACCTGCTTCAATCGTAGGGAAAAAATAATTTTCAAGACCATGATTATGCACAGTAAAACTCTTAAAACTAATCCAGGGAATACAAGAAACAGTATAACAGTTTTTTGGTGGATTTGATTTTGCTAGAAAACCATAATTTTTTCCATATTCTTTAATATCAGCTAAATAATTTTCATAGAATATCGAAAAATCTTTATCATATTCTGTCCATATTGATGAGAAAGTCTTATCATCATCATGGAAGATTGCATAGAATGGTGTTAATGTACTCCAATAACCAAGTTCATCTTCATCATATGCAATTTTTAATTCTTTATATTGATTTAAGCAAGTCGTTATTATGTATAAATATGCTGGGTAAAATTTAATATTTCTTTCTTTCGTTTCCTTAATTAAATTAGTAATGTCTATTTCTATAGTTAAATCAAATCCTACATTTGTCATTTTTGAAAAATAGTAAAAATGTGTATATCGTTCCCAGTTTTGTAAGTCAATTTTATGGAATTCTCGTTTACTCATATGAAATCACCATATCCTTTATAATACTTATTTGATTATCAATATCTTCATTTGTAATCTTTAAAACAGGAGAAGATGTTTTCATACTATCAAATAAAAACATTATGTGTATTGCAATTGTTTTAGAGTCGCATTTTTTAAATTCACATTTAGATTGTCCATAGTTGATTAAATTTGAAAGCATTGTGATAGCTGAATTATATCTTTTATTCATATAATCATGTTGGTCCTTTTCTACAAAAGCAAATTCATGTATTGCAAAATTCAAACCACAATATTTACTTTTTATATCATTTTTTTGTTGCTGTAAAAAATATTCCAGCATATGTTTAGCTGATATATTTTCCTTGATACCTTTATCTAATAAATTTTGAGAGTCGTCTTTATGAGTATTTAGTATATTAATAAAAATTTCTTTTGTTGAATTAAAGTGTCTATACAGTCCACCACGACTTAAATTACATGCTTCACAGATATCTTTCATTGTTACATTACTATATCCTTTATCAGCAAATAACCTTATTGATGTATCAATAATAAATTGTCTAGTTTGTTCTCCTTTTGTTGGCATATGCTTTAACCTCCTTATTAACGACATGAGTGTCACTTCAATTATGAGACACATGTGTCGTTTTGTCAAGCCGAATTTATTCTCTATAAAGTGAATGTACAATAAAATAATATTAATTTATAAAACGGTTGGACAATACAAGAAGCATGATTTATTTTTAAATTGATATGAAGAGTAATTAAATAGTAATAATATTATTGACTTTTAAAACTTACGTGTGTAATATATAAGTTACTATCAATTATATATTTACCTACATATTTTTAGGATATACTTAAAAACATAACAAAAGTATAGAGTAGTTATGTTTATAAGATTCCTTTAAACATAAAACTTACATATGTAATATATAAAATAATAAGGGTGGTTTGTATGAGAAAAAATAAAAAAAAAGAAAAATGATAATTTTTGGTTTTCTAATTTGTTTACTTGTAGTTATTGTTGGTTTTTTAGCTAAATTCATATTAGAGGGACTCAATAAAAGCAAACCAGATGAAGTATTTAAGCAATATATGTCTTTTGCAAATGAAAGACAATATGAAAAAATGTACGACTTGTTAGATGAAAAGAGTAAATCAGAAATTAAAAAAGAAAAATTTATTTTAAGAAATAAAAAAATATATGAAGGAATTAATTCACGTAATATAAGTGTAAAGATTAATGAAGTTAAAAAAGAAAAAGATAGTGACAAAATAATAAAATACGATTCGAAGATGGATACCTTAGCAGGAGAAATTTCATTTTCAAATGAAGTGCCATTAAATAGAGATAAAGATGGAGATTATAGAATAAGATGGAAGTCAGATGTTATATTTCCAGAACTTGAAGAAGATAATACTATAAGAATATCAAAGCTTAAAGCCAAAAGAGGAAATATTTTAGACCGAAATGGAGTAATGATTGCAGGACAAGGCCTTGCATCAATGATAGGTCTAGTTCCTGAAAAAATGAGTGATAATACAGAAGACTTAAAAAAATTATCTACTTTACTAAATATACCAGTTGAACAAATTCAAAAGAAATTAAATGCATCTTGGGTAAAAGACAATTCAATGGTACCTATAAAAACTATCGAAAAAATAAAAGACAAAGCATTACAAGACTCACTTCTTAGTATACCAGGAGTTAAGATATCTAATACAGAAGTTAGACAGTATCCATTGAGTGAAAAAGCTGGGCATTTAACTGGATATGTTCAAAATGTAAATGCAGAGATATTAAAGGAAAAAGAAGGTAAGAGATATAATCCTAATAGTATAATTGGTAAGATTGGCTTAGAGAGTTTACTGGAAGACAGGATACGTGGTATTGATGGATATGAGATTATTATAGCTGATAGATATGGAGACAAGAAAAAAACTCTAGTAACTGAGCCTAAAATAGATGGAGAAGATGTAAAATTAACTATAGATTCAAAACTACAGAGTAAATTATATGAACAAATGAAAAATGATAAAGGATGTGCAGTAGTTATGAATCCTAAAACAGGAGGAATCTTATCCCTTGTAAGTAGCCCATCATACAATCCAAATGAATTTATACTAGGGATGTCAGAAGATAGATGGAAGGAAGTCAATGAAAATGAAAACAAACCAATGTACAATAGATTTAAAGCACGATTATGTCCTGGGTCTTCTTTTAAACCAATCACTGCTGGTATTGGTTTAACGACAGGAAAGCTTAATTCAAATGAAAACTTTGGACACAGTGGTCTTAGCTGGCAAAAAGATTCTAGTTGGGGGAGCTATAAGGTAACTACATTAAAAGATTATGGTAACACTGTAAACATGAAGAATGCATTAATTTATTCTGACAATATTTATTTTGCTAAAGCAGCATTAAAAATAGGTGAAGATATATTATCAAAAGAGTTGTTAAAGCTTGGTTTTGAGGAAAGTATGCCGTTTGAATTTGGAATATCCTCTTCAAGATTTGGTACTGACGATAAATTTGACACTGAAATACAATTAGCAGATAGTGGATATGGTCAGGGGAAGGTTCTAGTAAATCCAGTACATATGGCATCAATGTATTCAACTTTTGTAAATAATGGAGATATGATAAAGCCATACCTTGAATTTAAAGATAATTCACATGCTGAATTTTGGAAGAAAGGTGTATTTTCCAAACAGTCTGTAAAAATTATTCGTGATGATTTGATTCAAGTTGTTGAAAATCCTAATGGCACGGGTCATAGTGCTATGACTAAGGGAGTTACTATTGCTGGTAAAACTGGTACAGCAGAAATTAAAGCATCTAAAGATGATATTACAGGGACAGAACTTGGATGGTTCAATGCTTTTACTGTAGATGAAAATAGTGATAAACAGTATCTGGCAATTGCTATGATTGAAGATGTAAAGAATCGTGGAGGAAGCCATTATGTTATACCTATTGTTAAATCAATATTTGAAGATTAATTTTACTCAATTTGAGGATTAATCTTATTCACTTAAGAATTGTATTTTATGTGAATTATTTTATGATCTCTTGGTAAACTTTAAAGTAATTAAAGGAGTTGTCTTAAAATTATTTTTCTTAATCAAATTTTAAGTTCAACTTCTTTTTTTAGTTTTTATATGTTACTTTTTATTAATTATTTTTTAATCTATATTTTAAAATTTAATATTGAATAAATTTGAACATGAAAGATAAAGTATATGCATTAAAAGATTCATTAAATAAGTTTTTTTAGAAATTTAACCATAGGCAAAATAATGGATTATAATACCTAGTATAGTTGATTATGAAGATAGAAATAAAATAGATAATACATTATTAAAAAATCATAATTATTTCCATATAATAACAAATATATAATGTTATATAATATTAATACTATTAAAAAAATTGTTAAAAGAAGAGAGGCATTTATTGTTGAAGAAAGGTAAATAGAGGAGTATAATGAACAATGATAACTAATTTTAGAGGTATCTATATACAAAGAAATTATATATTTTTAATAAATAATTTAAAGTTATCAGAAGAAATTAGAAAAAACTTTTTTATTCCTAGATGAAACTGAAGGGGGGACTGTATGAGAAGAAAAAGATTTCTAATCACTTTAAGTATGGGGCTTCTTTTTTCTAGCCTAATATCTATTTACTTGGTCTACAATTTGCAAGGGAATGCCAGAGTAATTAATTATGCTGGTATTGTACGTGGAGCAACACAACGTCTAATTAAACAAGAATTGAATCATCAGCCAAATGATAAATTGATAAAAAAATTAGATGATATTATTCAGCAACTTCAAGGTAGAAGTGGTGTGTATAATATTGCTTATGTAGATGATAGTGACTTTCAAACCAGCATGATTCAAATGGAAAGAGAATGGGAACGTTTAAAGCAAGAAATATATATTGTTCGTAATGGAGGAAAAAGCACTACACTTTATAAAGATAGTGAAGACTTTTTTGATTTAGCAGACAAGACAGTTTTATCTGCTGAAAAATTTAGCGAGAGTAAAGTTTCTTCAGCTGAAAATGTTTTGATTGTTTTAAATCTTTCATTTGCTTTATTGATTATTTTTATTTATATGTATGATACTAAACAAGATATTTTACAAAAGAAACTTGAACTAGCAGAAGAGGATAATCAGAGAAAAAGAGAACGTCTTATTCAATTGGCTGAAGACTTACAGGCTCCAATGAATGATATTTCAGAGCTTTTATATATCAGTGATTTAGAGACTTATGATTTATTATTTTTAAATAAGGCAGGTATTGAAAGTTTTAAGGTTGACCAAATAAAAGGGCAGAAATGTTATAAAGTACTACAGGAAAAAGATGAACCTTGTGAGTTTTGTACAAATCCTTATTTAAAAGAAAGTGAAAATTATACCTGGGAATTTACGAATCCAGTAACAGGTCGTCATTATCTGTTAAAAGACCGTTTAATTGAATGGGAAGGTAAGCCAGCAAGAATGGAGATTGCGTTTGATACCACAAAATCAGAAGAAGAGAAAATAAAATTACGATTTACACTTGAGGCTGAAAAAATAATTACAGATTGTGTAGATATTTTATATAGAGATAGCGACATTGAAAAAGCAACTATATCTGTGCTTGAGAAGTTAGGAAGTTTTCTATCTGCTGACCGTTCATATATTATTTATATTCGAGATGGTCTAATGTATAATGATTATGAATGGTGTGATGAGCATATCTTGTCGCAAAAAAGCTATCTACAAGATCTTCCACTATCTACTATTGAGCGATGGATTCCATATTTTAATAATAAGGAATGTATAGTTATAAAAGATTTAGAAGAGATTAAATCTACATCACCAGGAGAATACCAAATATTACATAATCAATCTATTACTAGTCTTGTTGTAGCACCATTAGAACATAATGGAGAACTCATAGGTTATTTAGGCGTTGATAATCCACCTCCAGATAAAATTATGAATATTGCATCATTACTTCAAACACTTTGCTACTTTATTTCCCTTGCCAGTCAACATTCTAAAACTCAGGAGCAATTATCAAAACTAAGTTATATTGATAAACTTACTTCATTCTATAACAGAAATCGATTTATGGAAGATTCGCAATCACTTACAAAAGTTGATATTTCTATAGGAATTATTTATTTAGATGTGAATGGTTTAAAGGATATCAATGATAAATATGGGCATGAGATGGGAGATAAGTTATTAATAGAATGTGCAAGACGAATGAAACTGGTGTTTCATTATTCTGATTTTTACCGTTTAGGTGGAGATGAATTTGTAATTATTTGTCGTGAAATTGAAGAAGAAGTTTTTAGTAAGAAAATAATAGAATTAAAAGGAGAGTTTAGAAAAAGACCTACTTGCCAAGTTGCTATAGGGTCATATTGGGCGAATACAGTTGATGACATAGGAGAAATAATAAAAAATGCAGATGCAGAAATGTATGAAGATAAAAAAGCTTTTTATCGTAAACACTCTGTTTCTCAGAGATATCGACATCATAGTGATGAAATGTTACATTTAAGCAAACCTGAGGTTCTTGAAAGAGAAATACAAAACAATCGTTTTCTCGTTTATTTACAACCTCAAATTTCTTTCTCAGACCGTTCAGTTGTGGGTGCAGAAGCACTTATACGTTATTTGGATAATTCTAATTCACTTGTAGCTCCAAATAATTTTCTTCCTATATTAGAAGCATCTGGACTATTAAGTAAAATAGACTTCTATGTATTTGAATCTATTTGTAAAAAATTTAGAAATTGGATTGATAATGATGTTCCAATCGTTCCAATATCTATAAATTTTTCAGAAGAATCACTAGAAACACCAGAATTTGTGAATTGTTTAGTGTCAACCTGTCAGGCTTATCAAGTTCCTACCAAATACATAAAAATTGAAATAACAGAAAGAGTACATGATGAGAATCATCTTGATGTGAAAAAAATCATATCAGATTTAAGAGATGTTGGTTTTGCTATTGCAATTGATGATTTCGGAACTGAGAATGCAAATTTAGCACTGCTCTCTGAAGTTGAGTTTGATATATTGAAATTAGATAAGAGTCTAATTGATAATATTGTATCGAATCCTAGAACAAAGGTGATTATGGAATATATTACAGGAATATGTCATAAATTAAATATTTATATGGTTGCTGAAGGAATTGAAACTGAGGAACAATTTTCTACGCTATTACAATGTAGAGTAGAGACAGCACAAGGATATTTATTTAGCAAGCCTATACCAATCGACGAATTCGAAAATAATTATCTAATAGAAAGTCATCTATTGAGTTAGATGACTTTTTTTATTATGAATATGTATTTTCATGTTATTGATAAAATTGATGGACAAGTTTTAGATAAAAAATCAGGTTAATTATAATAAAATCAAGTAGAACACATTAATTAAAATAAAAATTAATAAATTGAATAAATAATTAGCAAGAAAAGATTATAATAATATGGTTTTTCTGAATAGATACGATATTGATTTTTCTGTTGATTTTTTTAGACATATCACATGTTATCATACAAAAAATTAAAATAGTGGCAACAATTGAGGATGTGAGGGAGAGTTGCCACTATTTCGTATAGGGTATTATATTATGTTTTTAAGCTAGTTTTACTATCTTCTATGCTTATATAATAACTCTTGTGTATGAATTTAATAGATAATTCATATGAAAATTATGTGAAGTTTTTAGGTTTTATAGTAAATATATTAGAAGTTATAGATTTTTTTGTCATTTAATATAGATAATGTTATTTTAGCTGCTAAACTACCATTAGAATAATCTTTACTTTGGATATTTGTAGCAAAGAAATAAGTATTTTCATTTTTTTCTACATAACCTATAAACCAACCATTTACATCTTTACCATTTATAGTAGCGGTGCCTGTTTTGCCAGAAAGTGAGACGCCATCCTTTTTTGATACTATCAATGAATCTTTTACAGCTTCTATATTTTTATCTTTAAAATTAAACTTATTTGTATAGAAATCTCTAAGTAATTTTACCTGTTCAATAGGTGAAATTTTTAATGAGGATTCTAGCCAAAAACGTGAGATACCTCCTGAAATATCACAATTACCATACTTAATCTGTTTAAGATAAGTTTGTATATCTTTTATCCCTGTTTTTTTATCTAGATAATGAAAGTACCAGTTTACAGAGTTCTCCATAGCAGAAAATAAGTCTTGGTCTTTATTCCAAGAGTTAATAGGATGAAGTTTTCCATCCCAAGGGATGTATGAATTATTTTTTGTTATAATCCCATTTTCTAATCCCAATAAAGCACTATAAATTTTATAAGTAGAATTTGGAGAAATTCTTTTTTTACTTTTTTCCTCATTGTAAATATGATATTGATTGGATTTTAAATCATACATAACAAAACTTCCATCAAAACCTTTAAAGTATTTGCTTAGGTCTTCATACATAGTTTGACTATTTGTAGGTTTATATTCTTCATTAACATCCGCCATAATGGATAATGTAGGGCTATTTCCAAATACAATTAAAGCAATCAATGTAAAAATTAAAAGGCTTTTTAGTTTTAAAAATTTTGACTCAGTATGAAAATTTGTTATCTTCAATAATCGCCTTTTAATTTGTTGTTTTGACCCACCAATATCTGATGTAAGTGTGAGATTAGAGGGTTTTGAAATATTATCTACAAAGTTTATTAGTGTTTGTCCATATTCTATATAATCATCTTTATCAAGTTTCTTTAGAACTGAAATATCACATGCAATTTCACGGTCTACTCGCATTTCTTTAAGAGCATACCATACAAGAGGGTTAAACCAGTATAATATTTGGAAAAAACACATTATATAATTTATCAATATGTCTCTATTTTTAGAATGTTGTAATTCATGAAGTAAAATATATTTTATATCTTTTAAAGATAATTTAGATATAGACTTATCTGGTAATATAATATGTGGTTTAAAGTATCCAAATGTAATAGGTGTATTTATGATGCAGGATTTACATAATATAAAATCTTTATTTATACCAATATCTTTTTTACATTGTTCAGATAGTAAAACTATCTCATCATCATCTAAAATATGTGCAGATTTTTTCATATTTCTTATTTTAAAATTACAATGAATCGTGATAACTATCATAATTGAAATACCAATCATCCATAATGTTAATAATAAAATATTTAAACTATCAAAATTAGATTGATTCAGAGATACTGAAAAATCCTTTAATGTATTTGAGTGATTAATAATACTATTTGAGCTATTTTTTATTATATAAGTATTAGCAGTATTATTTTCAATTTGAGTAAAACCATATAGATAGTTAAGCATATTTCCAAGATTAATGTATTTAAGAGGGATAAATGGAATTATTAATGTTATAAGCAATATAAATCCAATATTATAGTGGCATTTTGTAGAAATGTGCTTATTAAATATCTTTTTAATAAATAAAATTGCAACAATTAATAATGATAGGGTTAATGTACTGAATAGGAATCGTATAAAGAATGGAGCATACATATTTACTTATCCTCCTTAGTCACCCTTTTGTTTAAAATCTCTTTCAATTCCTCAATATCATCTTCAGATAGTTTATCGTTTTCCAAAAAGTTTAGCACCATAGAATTAAGAGCACCATTATAAAAACGATTTAAGAAAGAACGACTTTCTGTAGCTACATATTCTTCTTCTTTAACAAGTGGAGTATAAACGAAAACTCTACTATTTTTTTCATATGTTAAAGCTCCTTTTTTAACTAATCGCAATAGCATTGTTTGAATAGTTTTAGGACTCCATGTACTTGTTTCTACTAATTTTTCAATTACTTCATTAGTGCTAATAGGAGCATATTTCCAAACAATCTTCATAACTTGATACTCTGCTTCTGAAATTTGTGGTACTTTTTTCATGATTATACCTCCTTATACTTACATTTGTAATATATAAAGTATATTATCATTAATTTAGTTTGTCAATTAGTAAAAATAGCTCATTTATAACTCCTAAATAACTAGATATAATTAAATTTAATTCTTAGTTGAGTTGTGTAAGTATAGCTTTAAGTTAAATAAATGTGTATATTGACAGCTAAAAATATAGTTGATATACTTATTGTTGACATAACAACTAAAAAGGGGGATATAGAAATGATAATCACGGTTATAAATGGAAGTCCTAGAAAAAATGGGGCTACATCGAAGGTTTTGACTTGTTTGTGCAAAGATATTGAAAGATTAATTCCAACAGTAGAAATTAATTATTTTGATTTAAGTGAAGTCAATCCATCGTATTGTATTGGTTGTTTAAATTGTTATAAAATGGGGAAGTGTATTAATCAAAGTGATAAAGTAGAGTACATTCATGATATAATTACTAAGAGTGATGGTGTTATATTTGGTAGCCCTACTTATGGAAGTAGTGTAACTGGGATTTTCAAGGTATTTACAGATAGAGCACATATGATGTTGGAAAGATTATTGTATCGTAAGCCATGTATAGCAGTTACTACATATGAAAATGCTCGTGGTTCAAAAGCAATTTCTTTTATGAAATCGATGGTCTTAGATTCTGGAGGTTACACTTGTGGTAATTTATCTATAAAAACTGGATTTAATCAGAATCCTATAACTGAAAGAGTAGAATTAAAGATACAAAAAGTATCTAAAAAATTTATTTATTGCATAGAGGAAAATAAAAATCCGCCTGTGTTTTCTCAAATCTATAACTTTATTGCTATGAATGTTGTTTTAAAGCCAATGGCTTTTAAAAATATTGAGCAATATAAAGGAATAATTGATAGATGGGAGGCGCAAGGGATTATCTAAATGGAGGTAAAATGAAAGATTTTGAGGAACTATATGAAGTTACAACTAAGCTAGTAAGTACTTCATTGAAGGTAAAAGATGATTTGAAAAAAATGTTTAAACAAAATGGATATGATATAACAGCTGATCATTATGCGTTATTAAGATTTCTATGGGAACAAGATGGAATTTCTCAGATAGATTTATGTGAAAAATCATGTAAGGATAAATCCAATACTACAAGAATCTTAGATGTTATGAAAAATAAAGGATTGATTGTACGTAAAGTAGATGCTAAAGATAGACGTAAGTTTCAAATATTCTTAACAGATTTAGGTAGAGAATTAGAAGAACCATTAAATAAAATTGCAAGTATGTATGCAGTAGAGACATTTAAATCTATTTCTGATGAAGAGTTACCCTTGTTTGCTAAGATTTTAGATAGAATTGGAAAGTAGATACAAACTCTATTTTAAGAAGTCTTTTTAACTATTAATGATACAAAATGATAGAAAGAGGGATAAGAATGAGTTCTAAGATTTATTATTTTTCTGGGACAGGGAACTCTTTAGTAGTTTCAAAGGCTTTAAAAGGGATGTTAAATGAAAATAAGGAAGTAATACCATTAGCTATACATAGAAAAAAGCAAAATATAGATATAAATGAAGATGTACTAATAATCGTTTTTCCTGTGTATTTTGCTAATGCTCCTGATATAGTAAAATCTTTTGTAGATAAATTAAATTTTAATAGTAATACTCATATATATGCTATTGCCACTTGTAATGGAGTAGCTGGACATAGTTTGTTTACTATAGATAAGTTGCTTAAGAAAAAGGGCAAAAAATTATCAGCTGGTTTTATAATTGATATGCCTGGCAACGCTTTGACAACACCTTTAGATGTTGAAGAAGAGAGATTAAGAAATTTAACTAATAGAGTATCTGAGATTGCAAAGTATATCAATAATTCTGAAAATGGAAGTATAGAAGGAAAGAATAATTTAAAGTCATATATAGATAGTGTTATGCTTCGTTTAGTAGGGAAGAATATGCAAATTGCAACTACTAAATTTTTTGCAGAGAGTAAATGTAATGGATGTGGGACATGTAAAAAGGTTTGTCCTGTAGACAATATAAGTATAGTTGCTAAAAAGCCAAAATGGGGTAATGAGTGTGAAAGATGTTTAGCTTGTTTTCACTGGTGTCCAAAAGAGGCTATAAATATAAAAAAATCGTTTTTAACAGATAGAAAGAAGTATCATCATCCAGATGTTACTGTTAAGGAGATGTTTTTAGATAAGTAGATATATTTAACTTGTATTAATAACTATCTTATTAAATAAAAATTTTAGAGTAATAAAGAGAAAAATACAGTAATCTTATGAGAGGATTATAAATAGTAATATGTAATCATATAATATAGTAGAGATTAAAAAGAATGATATATAAATATATAAGATTATTAACATGAAGATAAAAGCGCCTCATAAATAAAAGTTTTTGAGGCGCTTATTGTTTATTTAAATTGGTATCTATTATTTTATAATCTCAACCATTTTTTTTATATCCTCTGATGCCATTTCAAACTTTGACTTTTCAATCAATATGTTTCCACCAGTCATGATATAGGATGGAAATATTCTTAATTTATCATAATAAAGTTCATTGTTACGAAGTTTATATGTTGAGATAGAAGGGATAGCATTCTTTTTTGTATGTTTTTTAGTAATCATGTTAAAAGATTTTTTTGCAACATCTCCCATCAACATCACTACTTCTAAATTATCGAATAATTTAATTTCCTCTTCTAAAATAGGCATGTGTAATTTAATTGTGTCACTAGTTATTGTATATTCCGATTTAGGGAGTTTTACTGCATTGGTTATATAGATACCCATATCTAAAATATCATTTATATTAGATACTTCTATACCTGCATTGTTGAATAAAGGGATAGTGGTTTTTAAGTAATCAGCATCTTCATCTATACTATAAAAATCATCATTAGGGTTATTTGGTACAACTTCATTAATCATGATAGTTTTTATGGTATCTGTGTCTATTGTTATATTAGGAAGATATGATGTTATTTTGTCGTTATCAAAAAGATTATTCTGCTTAATAAATTCATTTAAAGTTGATTTTATATTTATTTTCATATAATGTATCTCCTTAGTTTAAAGCTTTAAATACTATAAAAATAGTTTTAAAGTATATAATTTTAAAATATAATAACATATCAAATACGACAACAGAATGTCATGTTTAATTAATAACCTTATCTAAATTTAGAATTTATTAGAGCATCTGCTTGTTCATAGTCATCTTTATGTACATAAATTGAGTACTCATAAGAAAAATCTTCTTTTTGCCCTAAATTTCCAAGAATCATTTTATTTGAAAAAGACCCTTTAGAGTAAGTATTGTTCCTTACTTTATACTTATATTTAATTTTATTTACTGACAATATACTGCATATCTCATTAAATCTATCTAAAGAATATCCTCGGAAAAGCTCAATTCTATTTAAAATCATAAAGAAAACCTCCTTATAAAAGTAAGTTATTGAAAATAGTTGAGAAATGGACTATAAGTTGTTATAAATAAAAGGTAGCAAAATTAAATTGATTTGTAAAGTTTTTAAGAGTATTATACTAGTAACAAAATGAATAAGTTACAGATATATAATTTTAAATAAAATATGTAAATGTGATTACATAGACTCAAAGGAGAAATCTTAATGAAAAAAATATCACAAGAAAAAGTAAGTACATATACTAAAGAAGTATCTCAAGAAAAGATTGAACAATGGAAATCGGTATATGAAAAATATAAAGATACTTTAAAAGTAAATTCTAAACCTATTTCAGAAGTAATAGAGTTTTTAAAACAAAAATATACTGTAAAGGAAGAAAATTCAGAAGAGTTCAAGGATGTAATTATCAATAATATTAAATTAAATAAGCCTTTCTCAGAAAAGATTACCAATAATGCAGAATTAAAGCCTATTGTATTTACAATTCAAAATGAAGGGAATGCAAAAAAATTATACGATGCACAAGAAGAAATCTATAGTGGTTGTCCAATTACAGTGGGTATGAAATTTGAAACAGGATGTGTATTTGTAGAGGGTAGTGATGAGCTTAATGATGAGATAACTGCCTTTAGAGGATTAGATAAATATGATATAAATAATTATTATCTAGTAGCAAACTATGTTAGATGTCTAAAGAAATATGAATTAATAGATTAGTACATGATTTAAAAATTATAGAATAAATTTAAGGCTAGTATAATTATAGGGAATAAGTTTAAGTATAATACAATTAAGTTTAAATCTAATATAAATGTTAAACATAAATTTAGATAGAGTTGTCAAAATAAAATTGGCAACTCTATTTTTTTATTTAAAATTTATTAAAACTGATAGCTGTTATAGAATTGTTATTTTTTCATGTTAGTATTCTCTTAGTAACAGAAATTAATGAATTACAAGAAAGGAGAAATAAATATGAAAGATTTAATTCTTGAAACAAAAAATTTATCAAAAAGATATGGGGAACAAATGGCAGTTAACAATGTTTCTTTGCAAATTGAGCGAAACAGTATCTATGGTCTTTTAGGTCCAAATGGTGCAGGGAAGTCTACCACACTTAAAATGCTTGTTGGTCTTCTTCGTCCAACAGATGGACGTATTATTTTTGATAGGAAACTTTGGAAGCGAGAATCTCTTGCAAAAATTGGTGCCTTAATAGAATCCCCTTCTTTGTATGGGAATCTTACAGCAGAGGAAAATTTATTAGTACATACGAAAATTTTGGGAATTCCTAAAGATAAAATTTATGAGGTATTAGAAATAGTAAACTTGAAAAACACAGGGAAGAAGAGAGCTTCACAATTTTCTATGGGGATGAAACAAAGGTTAGGAATAGCTATTGCACTTTTGAGTGACCCAGAACTGTTAATACTAGATGAACCAACTAATGGGCTTGACCCTTTTGGAATTCAAGAACTTCGTGAGTTGATTGCTTCTTTTCCAAAAAAAGGTATAACTGTAATTCTCTCTAGCCATATTCTTTCAGAGGTTGCTCAAGTTGTAGATAATATAGGAATTATAAATGGAGGACGATTACTATTTCAAGGAATACCTGACCCAAATGAAAATCTAGAAGAATTTTTTACAGATGTTATTCTTAAAGGAGGACAAAACAGATGAATGCTTTACAATCAGAACTTTTAAAGTATAAAAGAACATTTATGGGAAAACTTATTATTTTTTTCCCAGTATCTTTTGCAGCGTATGCACTTATAATGCAATCAACACTTATGCAAAATCCATTATCTCAATCAAATTCTTGGGCGTGGCAAAGTCTTTTAGCATTAATTTTTAATTGGTGGTCATTTATGTTTCTGTCTATTGGATTTGCACTGTTTGCTACTTTGGTAGCTGCACAGGAAAAAAAAGCTGGAAATTATCGTGCTTTACGTACACGCAATGTGTCTCCTATGATGCTTTGGATTAATAAAGTTATGGCGATGGCAGTTTACAGTTTTATTTCAACACTAGTTTTAATAGTTGTAACAATTATAACTGGTTTAATATTGAAAGCTGGACCAATTCCTTTTGGGCAGATTATAGAGGCAAGTATTGTATGTTGGGTTGTCTCTCTTGCTATACTTCCAATTCAGTTATTGCTTGCTACGTGGAAAGGTATGTTCCTAAGCATGGGAGTTGGATTTTTAGGAATGATATTGGGTGTCCTTGCTGCGACAAAATCATTTTGGATTGCAGTACCATGGAGTTGGGCAATTAGGATAGTGTGTCCAATCCTTAACTTACATCCTAATGGTACTATATTAGAAGCTGGAGACCCACTTTTGAATACTTCAGTAATTCCTATTGGGATTGTTGTTTCTTTGGTTGTTTTTCTAGTATTAACAGCACTTACTGCAGTTTGGTTTAGTAGGAGGGATGACAAATGATAAAACTCTTATTATCAGAATGGCTTCGAACAAAGAGAACAGCCGTCCGATGGCTTACTCTTTTTATGCCTGTTATTTTTTCATTATGTGTGGTTGCCTATCTTGCAATAAAATCTGGGAGTACACAATCATTTGCTTTTGAAGGATTTTTTACCGTATGGACTGTATTCATCATTCCTATTGGAGTAGGTATTTTATCTGGATTTATAGTATATGAGGAAGAGCTTGCTGGAAATTTCAATGGTTTTTTATGCATAGGTATTTCTCGTGTTAGATTATATCTTGGAAAATTTCTTTTTCTTCTGTTTTGCTTAACTGTATGCACATTTATTGCTACATTGATACTCTGTATAGGTATGAATATTGCAGTGCCATATGGAGCAACAATAAGGTTATTTCTGTCAGCAGCAGGACTTGTGGTGATTGGGATGCTTCCACTATTAGCTATTCATCTTTGGGTTAGTTTTGCATGGGGAATGGGTGCATCTATTGGTATTAGTATTGGTGGAATTTTAATGGCAGCAATACTTGGTCTAACAAATGTGGGCTCAAAAATTGGCCCATTTGTACCTTGGACATGGCCAGTAAAATTGGGTATGCTTCCAGGAACTTATTTTATTAAAGGAACTGGGAATATTCCAAATGATGTGATTTATTCTGAAATGATACAATCAGCTACTATACATTTTGTAGCTGTAGTAATAGGTCTGATTATATT